>CAKMZG010000051.1:0-1857 GCA_929200335.1 uncultured Alphaproteobacteria bacterium
CAGATCTGCTAATTATATGAAATAAATCTTCTATAACAAAATCAATCAAAAAGCCTCTCAGTCAAAACTGAGAGGCTTTTTTTGTGACTCGTCAGGACGTGCTCACACAGGCGTAATGACTCATAGCCATCCTGGCTGCATAACCGAATTTTTTGGAGAAAATGAACGATGGAAAAACACCTGATCTTGCCAACCGTCTTTGCCGCATCTCTTGCACTCGCGTCTCTTGCCAGCGCTCAAACTCCGCGTCAGGCCATGAAACAAATGGATGCAAACGGCGATCGAATGCTCCAGTTCAGCGAAATTCAGAATTTCCGCGCATCGGTATTTGATCGCATCGACATCAATGCAAGCGGCATTCTAGAGGCGAATGAGATTGCCGCCGCACAGCAGCAGGCCGCCGAACGCCGCCGTGGTGGGCCAGCCGATCTGGATCTCTATGCGTCAGACAAAAATCGAGATGGATTAATCTCGCGCGACGAATTTGTCAGCTATATTGCACCTCGGCTTCTAAGCGCCGATCGGAACGGTGACAGAGCATTGTCGAGATCCGAACTTCGCGCATTGCGTTGACCTTAATGCCCTCTAGAACTTGATGCGTTTTGAATTCACATAAGCGCATCAAGTTCTAGTACATTTAATAATTTAAAATTTGATCAAGCAATTTTTGAGTTTCGCTCTCTAATGATGGTGTTTTGTTGAAGCCGCCATCTTGTTCCAGTTCGTCCATTGTTATACCATCACGATTGCGAATTTCATTATCATGTTTCAATTGCAATTCTTTAAGTTTACGTTGTCTAATTCCAACTGAATCGACTTCCCTGTTCTTTGGGGTATCAATTTGATTAGTTTCAATATCGGATTGCTCTTCTAATTTTAGCCGCTCTTGCTCAAGGCTAAGTGCTTCCTGCTTTTTTCGTTCAGTTTCTCGGCGTATTTCTGCTTTTGTGACAATTTTCATGACAGCACGATTAAGGCGTTGCTTTTCCAATATATCAGCCTGCAATGCTTCTATGCGGTGACGTTGTTGTTCAAAAGCGCGAAGTGCCAGGTAATTATTTAAGGGTGAGGCATCCACTTTTAGATCTGGTTGATTTATTGCGCCTGTTAATGAAAATTCAATGTCAGGTGAGGCGCCATCAATGCGCTCATCTCCTTCATCAAGCGCCAATGTAGCGCTAGCCAATAGGTGGTTTTTTACTAAATCAAATTTGGCAACACCTTTTAAATTGCTGCTGGAATCATAAATATGAATATTATTGGTACGTGCTACGCCACCCGCAATAGCAAATTCAATGGGTTCCATCTGAAATTGATAGGGTTTTTTGAAGAGTAGATTATTGGTTGTTTCAGTGACTGTATTGAGATCTATTTCAAAGTCATCCTCATCAACAATTGGAAGGATATCTTGTAAAAGATTATTGTTCAGATTAACCAGCTTGCCCTTACTCATATCAAGTTTAAGAGTTCCAGCCATTCCTTTTGCTAGTTCTAATGGGGTTTGGCCTGAGCTTTCTATCATTAGAGCAATATTAGCTTTGCCTTCAAAAATAGCCTCACCAGTTTCATGGTTCTTCCATAATATTTTTTGCAATGGGAAATCCAATGCATTTAAAGAAAATCGCAGAGACCCGTTTTGTTCAGTATTTTTCATAGCTAGATCAAAATCTACAGGTTGCTCTTGCCAATCCATTTTAGCTGTTTTTAGAGAGATATCACCATTTTCAAGGTCTAATTGGGCAGATAAATTCTGTGCGTCTTCATCGGCTCCAAGGTTTAAAGTTGTTGCCTTTATTTTTAAGGAGCCATTGAATGCTTGTAAAAATGGCGCGCCAAAAGGTTGCTGCGCCCAAGTTT
>CAKMZG010000051.1:1867-7649 GCA_929200335.1 uncultured Alphaproteobacteria bacterium
TGGCTCTTAAATATTTCCAAAGGATTGCTGGTTTGACTGTCGGATATTTCAAAATCAGCCTTTTGACTGTTGCCATAAACCCATTGAGCCAATAAAGGAACTGAAACATGATCTAGGTTTAAATCACCATTGATATGGTGGTTTGAATTTGCCTTTGGCTCAATATCTAATTTCCCGTTGATGCCATTGCCATAGACTTGTCCGCGAATATCTTCCAAGGCAATTTTATCCAATGTGCCAGAGGCCTGCATGCTAAGCTTTGCTGCGTTAACATCAGCTTGATCTAATTCTAGCATATTAAGTGTATCAACACCCCAGCCACTAAGCAGAGTAATATTTTCCATGCTCTTAGCATCAAAATATACATCGCCTTTGATTTCTGGCGAAAGCTGATCTGCAAATGTTAACAGGCCGGAATAATTGAGTTTAGCATCATTCATTGTTAAAGATGCAGAGGTCTTCATGCCCGAATTTGCGATGCCGATACTGTTCATATCAAGCGTGATTGAATTTTCTAAATTACTGGCTAAATCAATGGGAAGTGCATCAAATCCTAGTTGCTGCAGCAAAATATATGGCTGGTCTTGTTTAAGTGTAGTGTTATATTCAATCTCACCGTTATAAAAATCGTTCACGTTACCGCGATATTGAAGGCTGCTGCTCATCTCAGTGCCAGCCATTATCCCTGATAAATTTAGCAATATATCAGAGCTATTATCCTTACTCTTAGCATTAATTCTTAGATTGAGCAGAGTATCCTTTGTGAGGCTCTGATCTTTGATTAAAGCACCTAAGATTGGTAGGGAGCGTTCTTTATCTCCATTGGTTAATTCTTGATTTAGGAATTTTAAAAATCCATGGGAGTTTGTTGCTAAAATCTTTGTGCGAAGGTTGCCATCTGGGGAAGTGAATATCTCATCAATCTTACCCTTGATGTTGAGATTTGAACCTTCAAAATCTTCGACTTTTAAGGTCTCAATCTTCATGGATTTTTGTGTCAAGCTGAGATTAGCACTAACGCCATTGGCACGATATCGTTCAAATTCAACGGCTTTATTATTCAGTTGCAAATTAACATCGTGATCTAGAATATTTTGACCATCTGCCTCTTTTGTAAAGAGAGAAAAAATAGCCAGCATATTATTAAGGTTTAAAAAATCCCCCTCCAGACTGGCATCAAGTATTGGTCTACCATCATCACTTGTGGCTGCTGTGCGGGTTAAAACGCCTTTGAGCAATTGGCCATTCATATCCAACTCAAGGTCATTGAATTGCATGATTTGGTCATTTAATAATACGTTGGCTAAAAAGCCTGCACGCGTTAGTGATCGAACATTAAGGTCAATTTTTCCTTTAATCCAATTAGCAAAACCTGTGGGTTGGCTGGAGGCAACGATCATATTACCATCAAAGCTTAAATTTTCAGAGAAATCTAAGATGCCTGCTGCTTGCAATTTTGTGCGGCCTGGCAATTCTGCCTCAAGTGTTGATATGTGCCACCCTTTATCAAATTGAGAAAAATCAATATTAAGATCGCGTATAATATTTTCACCTGCTGTTATGGCAGGTAAGGTGAGGGAGACTTCGCCTTCAATAGGAGATTGGGGGATCATCCGCAGGAAATTCTGCAATCTATCGAGATGGCTTGCAAATGAGGTTTCAGTGTTATTTTTGTTTTGTTTTGATTGGTCTAGTTTTGTTTCTAAACGGGTGATATCTACCTGACGTCCTTCGGCAATAACTTTAAATCTTGGATTTTGATCTAAGAAGATCGTGCCTGTACCATTAATGCGATAGGGTTCTCGCTGTGTATTGATGTCTAAATTAAAATCTGGAAACAGCAATTCATTGGGTTTGTATTTAAACTCACCTTCAATGCTTACAGGTAGTGCTTTAGCGAAAGGATCGCTGTTAGCACTTTTAAAGTCTTTAAGGGCAGTACCTTCAAGAGGATTAAATTGAAAAGTTCCGCCATATTGCAGTTGAGGCTGGTTACCATCTACCGCGCCAACGGTTTTTAATTGATAAGCATGGTTTTTAGGATTGATGGTCATACGCAAGCGCATATGTTTTTCTTTATTACTCCAAGTGCCAGTGTCTAATTTAAATTTGATAGGTTCAAGGGTCTCATTGCTGTCATAGGTGGCTGTACCATCAGCAAGCCAAGGCCCTAATAGACTACGCGCAGAAAGCTTTGCATCTATTTTGGTCAATTGGTGGGTTTGTAGGCTGGCTTGATCTTCGAATATGATAGTGCCAGATTTGATGGTAATGTTTTTTAAAACCACATCATCCACATGAGCATTAAATTGCGATATGTCTTTATCTCTAACCAACCAATTTAATTGTTGATTATTATCAAGGGTGGCATGGAGTGTGGGCTCTTCCAAGATCATATCTATAATATGCAATTCACCGCTTAATAAAGGGGCAATTTCGGTATAGATAGCAAATTTGCTGGTGCTTAGAAGGGGTGTATAGGTATCTTTATCCTGTACTATGACATCATGAAAGGTGAGTGATGGAAAAGGCAATATGCGCGCCTCAGCTTTGCCTTTTACGATAACTGGATGCCCAATGATTTTGCTTACTTGCTGCTCAAAGTCATGGCGGTACTGTCCCCAATCAATGAAAAAGGGTGCTGTAAACAGTGTTATTAATGCCAAGGCAATCAACCCACCAATAATGACAAATAACCGTATCAAACATTTGCTCCTATTTAGGCCATATATTTAGCAAGAAACTCTTTATTAATGATTAAAAATCTGGGATCACTTTACCTGGATTGAAAATATTTTTAGGATCAATGGCTTGTTTAATCATACGCATTATATCACAGCCTGCACCATGTTCCAGTTTTAGGTAGTTTTTTTTGCCTTGGCCAATGCCATGTTCGCCTGTGCAGGTGCCGTTCATTTTTATGGCACGTTTGTGCAATCTATCAATGAATGCCTCTACCTGTTCAATCTCTTTTGGATTTTCCATATCAATCAAGACCGCTGCATGAAAGTTGCCATCGCCCACATGGCCGAGAATTGGCGCAATAAGATTATTTTCTTCAATGTCTTGTTGGGTTTCTATAACACAATCTGCAAGCTTTGAAATGGGAACACAAACATCCGTGGCTATGCCTTTGGCACCTGGGCGCAAATTTAGTCCAGCATAAAATGCATTGTGGCGGGCCTTCCATAGGCGGTTGCGGTCTTCTTGCTTTTCTGCCCATTGAAAATCCGCCCCTCCGAATTCCTGGGCAATATCGGAAAAACTGGCTATTTGCTCACTCACATATTGTTTGCTGCCGTGAAATTCGGTGAACAGGGTGGGAGCCTGCGTATAATTCAGATTGGAATAATCATTAACTGCTTTCATATAAAGGGCGTCCAACAATTCAATGCGAGCTATGGGAATGCCTGATTGAATGGCAAGGATGGTTGTATTGCATGCAGCCTCAACACTGGGAAAAGTAACAACGGCAGAAGAAATTTGCTCTGGAATACCATGGAGACGAAGGGTAATCTCGGTAATAATGCCAAGGGTACCCTCGCTGCCCACAAGTAGGCGCGTCAAATCATAACCTGCTGCAGATTTTTTAGCACGGCTTGCAGTTTTTATAATCTCGCCATTGGGCATAACAGCGGTGAGTGAGATTACATTTTCGCGCATAGTACCATAGCGCACCGCATTGGTGCCTGATGCCCTTGTTGCAGCCATGCCGCCAAGCGTTGCATTGGCGCCGGGATCAATGGGAAAAAACAATCCGCTGTCACGCAGATAGGTATTTAAATCTTCACGCGTAACCCCAGCCTCTACTGTACAATCTAAATCTTCAGGGTTTACTTCAAGCACTTTGTTCATTTGGCTTAAATCAATGGAAATGCCGCCAGCTGGCGCGTTTAATCCACCTTCTAATGAGGTGCCAACCCCAAAAGGAATAATAGGAACTTCATATTCAAGGCAGATTTTGACGATTTCTTGAACCTCATGGGTAGTTTTAACAAAAATAACAGCATCGGGCGGCTGATTGGGAATATAGGTGATGGTATGGCCATGTTGCTCACGGATATCTTTGCCCGTTTGCAAGCGTTCAGAAAAGCGTTGTTTTAATATACTAATAGCAGTTTGGATGCCCGCTTCATTGCGTTCCATTGGTTTTGCATCTGCTAGTGCCATGATTATCCCCTATTTGCTCCATTTGTTTATGCTATCCTACCCGTGATAAAGGTCAATAAAGTTTTGAGCTAGCCATGCAGCCTTTAGGTGCATTATGCTCTACAGGCATATCAACCTTTAATGTTCATTAACCAATGCTCTCGTGTGATTTCATAATAAACATGGGGATTAAGATGAGGGCAATCCTCTCGCACATTGGGGTGATCAAAATCTTTTTCAGGCACGGCCTGCATCCCAATGCGTTTCATAACTGCCGTAGAGCGATGATTATCATGCACGGCAAATGCGGTAATAATAGGTTGGTCTAGGGTTGTAAAAGCATATTCAACTATGGAGCATGCTGCTTCTGTGACATAGCCTTTACTCCAATAGGGTTTGGCTAATCGCCATCCAATTTCAATGGCAGGAGCAAAGCTTAAGGTATCAGGTACATCAGCTAAGCCGCAAAAGCCTATAGCTTGGTTGTCTTGTTTTGTTGCAAGGGCAAACCAGCCATAAGATTTTTCAGCAATGTCGTTGTGAAATTTTTGCAAAAGTTCTTCGCATTCACGACGGTTACGGCGAAATGGAAAAAACTCCATCACATCATCATGACTGTTAATCTCATAAAATAAATCCAAATCATCCCCGTGCCAATTACGGATGATAAGGCGTTCAGTCTCTAAAATTGTCTCATTCTTCAGCAAATTCATGGGCGCGATAGCCTTGTAGATATAATAATGCGGTCAGATCAGAAAAATCTAAGCGATGAGGCGCATTGGCAGCAACCGTTGGCTTGGCATGAAGAGCCACGCCAGCACCTGCAATTTTCAACATGGGTAAATCATTGGCGCCATCGCCAACGGCAATAAAATCACCTGCGGTCAAAGCTTTGGTCCGGGCAATGTCTTCAAGGGCATCCACTTTGGCTTGGCTGCCACAAATGGGGGGAACAACTTTGCCCGTTAATTTACTATTTTCCACTTCTAAAGTGTTGGAGCGATGTTCATCAAAGCCAATGGTTTTAGAGATGGGAGCTGTGAATAGGGTGAAGCCACCAGATACAAGAGCACAATAGCCACCATTAGCTTTCATGGTGCGCACAAGGGTTGTTCCGCCTGCCATAAGCGTGATGCGTTTTTCTATAATTTCATCAATGCGGTTAACATCTAAACCTTCAAGCAGACCAACACGCTCATTTAAAGCATCATCAAATGGAATTTCACCATTCATGGCGCGTGCAGTAATGTGGCTGATTTTTTCCTTTAATCCAAGCTCGTCCCCTAACTCATCAATACATTCTTGCTCAATCATGGTGCTGTCCATATCCGCAATGAGTACTTTTTTGCGGCGGTTTTCTTGAGATTGAATAACCACATCCACTTTGTGAGGCGCTAACATTTGACGTAAATTTTCAAGCGTTTCATTATGATTGATATCCGCATTTAGAGGAATATCACAGGCCACACCATCTGCTAACCAATAAAGCTGTTTTGCATTTAACATGGCCAAAGCTTTGTCAGCGATCTCTTGAGTGAGAGTTTTTAATTTTGGATTGGTGATCAATGTAGTGACATGTTCTTGAGCGGCAGAAATTGGCATAATTATATCTCAAAATTCTATTGTTTTAATT
>CAKMZG010000051.1:7659-14677 GCA_929200335.1 uncultured Alphaproteobacteria bacterium
GGCTATATTGCCTCATAAATTATATGGTCATGTGCCGCCAGATAAAGCCTATTCAGTTGCTGATTGGCTGGTGGATGTGGGGGATAAATTAGATGAGGCTTATGAGCAAACCAAATTGCCTATATTCGTCGGAGGGACAGGACTTTATTTCAAAGCTTTGATTGAGGGCTTTGCGCAAATTCCTAATGTGGGTGAAGAAGTGCGTAAACTCTGGCGAGACAAAGCCGAAGAAAAAACGGCGGAAGAACTTCATAAGATTTTACATCAGCGTGATCATCTGGCAGCGCATCAAATAAAATCTAATGATACCCAACGTATTTTACGGGCTTTGGAGGTTTGGGATGCCACAGGGCGTTCCATTATAGAGTGGCAGAATGAAAATTCTGCACCCCTCATTGATAAAGATATGGCAAAGAAAATTGTCCTAATGCCAAAGCGCGATGTGCTTTATGATCGTATTAATGTGCGTTTTGCTCAGATGTTTGATTCGGGTGCCATTGAAGAAGTAGAAAACCTTCTAAAGTTGGAGCTTGATCCTCAACTGTCAGTGATGAAGGCCATTGGGGTGCCGCAAATTGCAGCTTATTTACAAGGTGATATGGACAAACAGCAGGCTATTGATAAGGCGTCTCAGGCCACCCGCAATTATGCTAAACGTCAGATGACATGGTTCCGCAATCAATTGGATGACAGTTGGAAGCAGGTTGATTCTATCCCATTTAATTAAGAATAGACTCATTAATGATCATTGACACACTGTTTCAAAATTTATTTAAATGAATTTAATGTAAATTGGTTGATTTAATTTTAATTTTAAAAACAATTACTTATTCCTCTTAAAACTTTATTGGTCACAATTTGCGAATTCTACGGCACCGCAAACTAATACTCTCGTCTAATATGCTACTTTCAAATCTGACCTTAAGTTAAGTTCATGGCATCATAAAAGCATCGATGGGTTTTTCAAATTCTGGGTCGAAAAAAATAGATGTGATGTTAGAAGAACAACAATGTAAATAAAACGGGGCATACACTATGAAAAATCTAAATGAGATTGAAACTAGTAATATTATGAGTAAAGGCGAAATCATGAGCCAAATTCATGAATTGAGTCTTCAAGGAATTAAACTCATCGCTAAGAATGAGAATGTTGATCTGGAATTTGAACAGTATTTTCTTTCAATGTTAGAGTTACAAACTCGTTCCTCTTCAGAAATTATAGGTAACTAAACTGTAGCCAAAATAACAATAATAATAATAAGACAAATAATAATATTGGCTATAGAGGGGCGTTTTGAGTGGGAACACTCAAGACGCCATTTTTGTTACTCTGTTATCTTTTCAATAAAACTATCCAAAACACGTTTTTGACCTGCATTATCAAAATCAATGGTCAATTTATTGCCATCAATATCAGTGATCTCTCCAAATCCAAATTTCACATGCATGACACGTTCATGAAGCTTAAATTGACTTGGTTTTGATTTGGTCGATTGGACTGGTGTTACGCGCCGTGCGGTAACTTGTCCATTGATGGTACGCGCGTTATTGCCGCCACCATTATTATTTGACCATGAATTGTTGGTTTTTTGCTGTGCGCGGCGCCATCCTGGTGATGAGCGTGATGTGTCATTAAAGGGATCTGATGTATCAAAGCGCGAGCGTTGCGCTGCGCCATAGCCGCCATAATTTGAAGAATTTTCGCGCAATTCAATATGGTCTCGGGGTAATTCTTCCAAGAAACGTGAGGGCTGAGAAGATTGCCAAAGCCCGTGGATACGACGGTTGGATGCAAAATAAATATGAGCTGTTTGTTTTGCTCTCGTTATTCCTACATAGGCAAGGCGGCGTTCTTCTTCTAGTCCTGCGCGGCCACTTTCATCTAAGGCGCGCTGGTGAGGGAACAATCCTTCTTCCCAACCGGGCAAAAATACGTGATCAAATTCCAAGCCCTTGGCGGAGTGCAGTGTCATAATGTTAACGGCGTCCAAGGTCTCACTGCTTTCCACATCCATAACTAAGGAGACATGTTCTAAAAATCCATGAAGGCTTTCAAATTCCTCCATGGAGCGGATAAGCTCTTTTAAGTTATCAAGTCGCCCTGGTGCATCGGCAGATTTATCATTTTGCCACATTTCCGTATAGCCGCTTTCATCTAGCACCATCTCGGCCAATTCTTTGTGGGGCATGGTATCGAGAGCATCACGCCAACGGGTAAAATCTTGTATGAGATTTTTTAAAATTGTGCGTGGACGAGCTTTTAGCTCTTCCGTTTCCAATAAATCATCAAGAGTAGCGGTTAAGCTTAAGCCTCTAGCGCGCGCAGCCTCCCTGACCGTTCGCATAGTAGCATCGCCCAAACCACGGCGCGGGGTATTTACAATGCGTTCAAAGGCTAGATCATCTAAAGGTTGGCAAATCACCCGAAAATAAGCCATAGCATCGCGGATTTCCATGCGTTCATAAAAGCGAGGGCCACCAATAACACGGTAATTTAAACCCATTTCAATGAAGCGCTCTTCAAATTCGCGCATTTGAAAAGATGCCCGTACCAAAATTGAAATTTCATTAAGCGCACTGCCACGGCGTTGTAACTGTTCAATTTCATCGCCAACGGCTCTGGCTTCTTCTTTGCTGTCCCATGCGGCAGAAACAAATACGGGTTCAGCATCTGCTTCTTCTTTATTGGGGTAGAGGGTTTTGCCAAGGCGGTCTTCATTATTGGCAATCAAGCATGATGCCGCGCCTAGAATGTGATGGGTAGAGCGGTAATTACGCTCAAGACGGATGACTTTTGCACCGGGAAAATCCTTCTCAAAACGTAAAATATTGTCGACTTCAGCACCGCGCCAACCATAAATAGATTGATCATCATCGCCTACACAACAGATGTTTTTCTCGCTCATATTGCCCGTGTTTTGGGCAAGCAACCGCAGCCACAGATATTGCGCCACATTGGTATCTTGATACTCATCCACGAGGATATAGCGAAAGCGTTGATGATATTGTTGTAGGATATCGCTGTTTTCTTGAAACAAGCGAATGCATTCTAATAATAGATCTCCAAAATCAGCAGCATTTAAAACTTTCAAGCGCTCTTGATAGGCTTGATATAGTTCACGTCCTCTACCATTAGCAAAGGCACGCGCATCACCTTCACGGATTTGAGATGGCGATAAGCCTTTGTTTTTCCAGCCATCCATCATGGCGGCGAATTGGCGGGCAGGCCAGCGTTTTTCATCCAAGCCTTCGGCCTGTATCAATTGTTTGATAAGGCGGATTTGGTCGTCGGTATCTAAAATTGTAAAATCAGAGCGAAGCCCTACAAGCTCTGCATGGCGGCGCAAGATTTTTACGCAAATCGAGTGAAACGTGCCAAGCCATGGCATGCCTTCTATCACATCGCCAACCATTTGATGAATGCGCTCTTTCATTTCGCGTGCAGCTTTATTAGTAAAGGTTACCGCCAATATTTGTGAAGGATAGGCTTTTTGAGAGGCTAAAATATGAGCTATACGTGTGGTTAAAACCCTCGTTTTGCCTGTGCCAGCACCCGCTAAAACAAGTAAAGGTCCATCAATGGATAGGATGGCATCCTTTTGCTCATCATTTAGGTTTTGCAGATAATCTACATTGCTTAAATCAGCTGTGCCGCGTTGCATCATCTGCTGCAATGCTGCTTGGGCTATGCCGCCGTTATTGTTATTTTCGCTATCTGTTGATGGGGTGGAATGTACTGCCTCGCCCAAAAAATCATCGTCTGGCAGCAGATAGCCTTGCCCCTCATTTGATGTTGTATTATCGGCAATCGTGTGCTCATCCAAGATTGGATTGCCCTCATCATCATAGGCGATTTCATCAGGCTCGAAATCAGGAAAAGGTGGGATGTCGCGTGGGTCTGCCATAAATTCTATCTGCTCAATGATTCTTTATAAGTTTACTGAGTTAAATCCTATGCAATGGTGCTGCAAAATACCATAGAACTGCTGTATAGTCCCCAAGTTTCAAGGTTAAATAAGTGCATTGCATTATATGATTGATCCATTATCATGGGGAAAATATTTTGGAGGAAGATATGAAACGTAAAATAGCAATTGCTTTAGTAGGTTCAGCGCTGGCATTAGGTGCATGTCAAAGTACTAATGGCGGCACTAATAACGGGGCTGAGGGCGCAAAATCAGCAAACTCTACAAATCTATCTACTTGTGGCGGAGATAAATTCACACATTTGGTGGGTAAACCTATACCACCAATTTCTGATTTGGATATGCCAGGTAATTCTCGTTATTATGGCAAGGATGAAGCAACAGCTAATGATGAACCAAAGCGTTTTAATATTGTGGTAAGCACGGAAAATGCAGCCGAGGCTATTGATAATCCTGAGGCAAAAATCATTAGAATTTTCTGCGGCTAATTTATTAAAAATTTAATTGATGTAGATAGTGGCGGGGGATTTTTGCCCCGCTTATCGACTAATAATGCCTTGGCGCTCAAAATTTTTGCATAAATAATAAGCAATGATTAAATTTTAGGCATCGCAAGACTCCATTTATTATTCTTTCCCGTTAAGCTGCATGTCAACAATAACAGACCGGTTGCTCAGATGCAGCCATATTTAATGGAAAGAAAATTATGAACGCTGCTGATACTTCGTGGATTATCGTCGCTACTGCATTAGTTTTAATGATGACCCTACCAGGTCTTGCGCTTTTTTATGCGGGTCTGGTGCAAGCCAAAAATACATTGTCAGTGATGATGCATTGTATCACCATTGCTTGTATTTCATCCATTCTATGGGTTCTGGCAGGTTATAGTCTGGCATTTGATGGAGAAAATGCATTGCTTGGCGGTTGGCTTGGTGGCCTATCAAAAATAGGCTTGGCAGATATCACTCGCGACAGCCTTTTTGGTACAATTCCAGAAATTTTATTTGCAGCATTTCAAATGACATTTGCCATTATCACGCCAGCTTTGATGGTGGGTGCTTATGTTGAACGCATTAAATTTTCAGCCGTTATTCTTATTTCTAGTCTTTGGTTGATGGTGGTTTATGTGCCTGTTACCCATTGGGTATGGGGTGGTGGCTGGATGGCTGAACTTGGTGTGATGGATTTTGCTGGTGGTATTGTGGTTCACGTGACTGCAGGTATTTCTGCTCTTGTGATTGCCTTTATACTGGGTTCAAGAACTGGTTTTCCCAAGGGGCTTCGCCCTCCTCATGCCCCTTGGATGGTCTTTGTGGGCGCCGCACTTTTATGGGTCGGTTGGTTTGGCTTTAATGCTGGCTCTGCCCTTGGTGCCAATGGGGATGCAGCTATGGCTTTACTGGTGACCCATCTATCTGCCGCTACTGCATCCCTTGTATGGCTGGTGATTGAATGGATTAAATATGGCAAGCCAAGTGTTATTGGTTTGGTAACGGGTACCATTGCGGGTCTGGCCACAATTACCCCAGCTTCTGGCTTTGTGGGGCCTATGGCGGGCATTATCTTAGGTTTATCTGGCGGTGTGGTTTGTTATTATGCCGTTGATTTGATTAAATTTAAATTTGGCATAGATGATAGTTTAGATGTGCTTGCTGTTCACGGTATTGGCGGCGCATTGGGCTCGCTCTTGGTTGGGTTTTTAGTTACCTTAAATGGCGGCACTGGCCTTGCAGAAGGGGTTAGCATGTTTGGCCAATTTGGAGTTCAAGCTGTAGGCGTTCTATTTACAGCATTTTGGTCAATGTTTGCAACTATCGCTATCGTGTTGATTGCGAAAGCCGTAACTGGCTTAAGAGTTGGAGATGACGAAGAGCGTCATGGTCTTGATCTTAGTCATCATGGTGAGACGGCTTATCGTTTATAAAAATTTACCTCCCGATAAAGGCCAGCGCAGGAATGCTCTGGCCTTTTTAGTCCTATTATGCCTCTTCAAATAGAGGCACTATTTCCATTTCAGGCACTAAAACATTACCTTTATCTGTAATTCTGATGTCTGGGATAACAGATAGTGGAATGAGGTTAAAACCCATATAGGCGATGGTACAACCAGCTTTTTCCCATTCAACTTTGAGTGCTTTCACCTCATCGGCTACTGCATGAATGCGCTTATCTGATAAGAGGCCAGCGATAGGCAGTGGTACCATAGCTGTAACCTTACCATCCATGACCACACAAACGCCTCCTTGGGTTTCTTCAATGGCATCAAGAGCTATTTGCATGTCTTCTTGATTGGTGCCAGCGATAATAATATTATGACTATCATGCCCAACAGAAGAGGCAACGGCACCCTTTTTAAGGCCAAAGTTATGGAGCAGCCCATGGGCTAAGTTGCCGTCAGATTTGCCATGGCGTTCCACTACAGTAACAAAACAAAGTTTATGATTATCAAAATGCTCTTGCCAGTTATTGGCGGGTTCTAACTCAATTTTCACATGAGGCAATGTAATGCCTGGCAATTCCGTTTTAATGGTATTAGCAATAACTTTTTGTGTTGGTAACTCGGGCGTCAATTTTAAATTTTTAGGCAGTTTTACTGTGTGGTATGCAGCATCTGGATATTGCCAACGTTGAGAGAGCGCTTCATCAAGAATGGGCGTTATTTTCTTATTATCTACGACCAGCTCACCGCCATACCAAGTGCTGATAGGTTCATGGTTATCGGATAGAAGCACTAAATCCGCACGACGGCTGCCGCCCAATCCGCCAATCTCGCCATCCATGCCAAAGCGGGTTGCGCCGTGGAGCGAACCCATCGACCAAGCTTGTTCAGGCGTCATGCCGGCTTTTATGGCTTCACGGGTTACCCAATCTTGACCAAAAACCAGCAGGTCTTCGGCATCGCGATCATCGGTGCAAAGGGCAACGCGCTTATGAGAACCGCCCAATTCCGTTACACATTTTATGGCTTCAACGAGACTGTGCCATGGGGTGGTTGGTGGGCCGCCACGTAAGAATAAAAACACACCTGCCTCCATTAAATCATTGGCGATTTCGCGGTCAATGGCCTCATGGGTATCACTTACGCCAGCGGC
>CAKMZG010000052.1 GCA_929200335.1 uncultured Alphaproteobacteria bacterium
GGAAAAAACATGGCGCCGATCCTAAAATCGCACCAAGTGAAATGTATCAAGTGGTATCTTCTAGGGCTATATTTACAACATCAATCCCGTCAAAGGAAAAAATAGAATAACTCTATTGCGTGAAAAATATTCGCTACTTTCAAATAATGAAAACTATATAAAAATCAAATTTACCAATATTTTAGCTAATGATGGACGACCAAATAATATCAAATTTTGGAAATTAACTGATCTTGCAGAGGCTGATAAATTGCCTAATAAATCAACAGTTTTACCAAGCTTTATTGTGAAAAATTTTCTCGGCGGTGGATTGGTGCGGGACGTTTATAGCGATAAAAATATGCGTATACCTATGGCTTAAAAAATAAAGGTAATCGCAAAAATGAATATCTTTATATTTTAGTACGCGTTGGAAAATGATGTTATCTTTGCAGCTTTTTAAGAAATAAAATTTATGCTAAGGTTTCTAGATAAATAGTCAAGGGACATAAAATAGTGGATGAAAAAACTTCAAACAATCAACCAAATTTTTTAATATTTATGGTTGATCAATGTAATGGAACTTTATTTGAAAATGGTCAACCAGCCGATTTTTTAAAGGTTCCTAATTTACGAAAATTAAGTGACGAGGCTGTTAACTTTTCCAACACTTATTGTGCCAGTCCACTATGTGCACCATCGCGCGCATCTTTTATGTCTGGTCTCTTACCCTCAAAGACTGGCGTTTATGATAATGCGGCAGAGTTTGCATCATCCATACCTACATTCGCACATCATTTGCGGCGCCTAAATTATCAAACCATACTCTCTGGTAAGATGCATTTTGTGGGTCCAGATCAATTGCATGGCTTTGAAAAACGCACCACCACAGATGTCTACCCCGCTGATTTTGGTTGGACACCAGATTGGACAAAACCGAATGAACGAATTGACTGGTGGTATCATAATTTAGGATCAGTTACCACTGCGGGTGTAGCAGAGACAACCAACCAATTAGAGTATGATGATGAGGTAGCTTTTTTTGCCCATCAAAGCCTTCATCAATTAGCTCGCGATCGCACAAATCCATTTTGTTTAACAGTAAGCTTTACCCATCCTCATGATCCTTTTGTGACGCGACAAAAATATTGGGATATGTATCCAGAAGCTAATCTTCCTAGCTTAAAAATTCCTGCAATTTCTTATGAAAAACAGGATGCCCATTCCAAACGGCTTTTTGATATGTCTGATTGGGAAAATTTTGAAGTAAATGATCAAAATATTATTGATTCCAGACGTGCTTATTTTGGAAATATTTCTTATATTGATGAATTAATTGGTGGGATATTAGAAACCTTAAAAGCTTGCGAGTTTGATGACAATACCATCATTCTATTTGTCTCAGATCACGGGGATATGTTGGGCGAACACGGGCTATGGTTTAAAATGAGCTTTTATGAGGGTTCATCGCGCGTTCCCTTGTTTATTCATGCGCCAAAGCAATTTAGCGCCAAGACCATTACATCCCCCTCTTCCACGCTCGATGTTATGCCGACCTTGATAAAATTAGCGGGTGGAGATGTGCCAGATAATCTTGACGGCCAATCTTTGATTTCAGCAATGGAGGGCAATGCAGAAAACCGCAAAATCTATTGCGAATATACAGCCGAAGGCTCTATTGCGCCAATGGTTATGCTACGGGAAGCTAATTTTAAGCTAAACTTCTGCCCTGTAGATGAGGATCAATTATTCAATTTGGACAATGATCCAAATGAAATCAATAACTTAGTAGAATCACCCGAATTTTCTGATATCTATAAAAAAATGCGCAATTCGATTTTAGAAACCTATGATTTTGACCAACTTAATACAGCAGTTTTAGAAAGCCAAAACAAACGTTTAATCATTTATGATTCTTTACGAAAAGGCCAGTATTATCCTTGGGATTATCAGCCCTTACAATTGGCCAGCGAGCGTTATATGCGTAATCATAAAGATTTAAATGATGTGGAGGCAAACGCCAGATATCCAAGACATCAAATTAATAAATTATAAAGTTCTCATAATAAAAAAGCATTTAGATTTTATTTTACAATAATTAGCCAAAAATAAGTGGCTTTGTATTTTGCAAAATTTAGCGTTAGAAAAAAAGGCTTGAGTATGTAGAGATCTTATGTTCTTATCCCAAGCATATATTGTTTATAGAAGCATTAGAGGGACACTTATGAAAAATATAAAATTGAAAACTTTGTTGGCAGCAAGTGCATTAGCGCTAACAACAACATTCTCATTCGCACAAGAACGCGTTGTTAATGTATATAACTGGTCTGATTATATTGATGAATCTATTCTAAAGGACTTTACCAAAGAAACTGGTATTAAAGTTGTTTATGATGTGTTTGATAGCAACGAAGTTTTGGAAACAAAAATGCTTGCGGGCAGCTCTGGGTATGATGTGGTTGTACCATCCGCTTCCTTTTTATCTCGCCAAATTCAAGCTGGTGCGTTTCAAAAACTAAATAAAGAAAAATTATCAAATTCAAATAACATGTGGGACGTGGTCAAAGATCGCCTAGCACAATATGGACCATTGAATGATTATGCTATCAATTATATGTGGGGTACCACTGGCATTGGTTATAATGTAAAAAAAGTAGCCGAGTTAGTGCCTGATGCACCGGTTAATTCTCTTGCAATGATTTTTGATCCAAAAATATCAGGCAAGCTTAAAGAATGTGGCATCCATGTATTAGATGCACCAGAAGAAATTATTCCTGCAGCACTAACCTATCTTGGCCTTAATCCAAATACTGAAGATAAGGCTGATTTGCAAAAGGCTGAAGAGCTTCTATCATCTGTTCGCCCTAACATTCAAAAATTCCATTCTTCTGAATATATCAATGCTTTAGCAAATGGTGATATATGTTTAGCAATTGGTTGGTCTGGCGATGTGTTGCAAGCGCGCGATCGTGCAGCAGAGGCAGACAATGGTGTTGAAGTTGATTACAAAACTCCAAAGGAAGGCGCCCTAATGTGGTTTGATAACATGGGCATTCCAGCGGACGCAAAAAATGTGGATGAGGCAAATGAATTCATCAACTACATCATGCGTCCTGATGTAATGGCTAAAGCATCGAATTATGTTTATTATGCCAATGGTAATCTAGCATCACAAAAACTTCTTAATGAAGATGTGATCACTGATCCAGCCATTTACCCAGATGCAGAGACATTGAAAAAACTATATATTAAATTGGCTTATACACCAAAGGCACTACGCCTAACCACTCGCATGTGGACAAAAGTTAAAACTGGCCAATAGGCATTATATCAGTTTAAAGCTGGAGCAATCTCTTGCTCCAGCTTTTTTTATTTTAAGGGCATTCCCTTTGAAAAGGTACATGCCTGGGGCACACAATCACATCGAGTTTTACCATGTCACCATCTTATAACAATAATAGCATTTTTGCACCTTGGAATGATCCAAAAGAAAAACCACTTATTGAGTTTAAAAATGTAACGAAAAATTTCGGTAGTTTTACAGCTATTGATAACCAATCCATCAACATCTATGAACGTGAATTTTTTTCAATTCTTGGCCCTTCTGGCTGTGGTAAAACAACCATGATGCGCATGCTTGGCGGATTTGAAATCCCAACAGAGGGCGATATCTTATTGGATGGACAATCCATCACAAATATACCACCCCATAAACGCCCCGTGAATATGATGTTTCAATCCTATGCACTGTTTCCGCATATGAATGTAGAGAAAAACATCGCCTTTGGCCTTAAGCAAGAAGGCATGCCCAAAGATCAAATTAATGACCGCGTTGAAGAGATGATTAATCTTGTTCAATTACAGCAATTTGCAAAACGTAAACCTAGCCAATTATCAGGTGGTCAGCGCCAACGCGTGGCGCTTGCTAGGTCATTGGCTAAAAAACCAAAACTACTTTTATTAGATGAGCCTCTAGGTGCTTTAGATAAAAAACTTCGTGAAGAAACACAGTTTGAGCTGATGAATATTCAAGAAAGCCTTGGTATGACTTTCGTTATTGTTACTCATGATCAAGAAGAGGCCATGACTGTTTCTTCTCGAATTGCAGTGATGGATCACGGTAAAATTATTCAAGTTGAAAGTCCCGCTGATATTTATGAAAAACCAAACTCGCGATATATCGCTGATTTTCTTGGTGACGTAAATATTTTCGAAGGTAAGGTTGCATCTGCTAACGATGACGCCATTCAATTGGAGTGGGCAGAAGGACAAGAAAAATTACAAATGGAAGCCTCACAACCGGCTAAGATTGGCGATAGTAATTGGCTAGCAGTCAGACCTGAAAAAATTTCTATCTCAAAAGAAAAACCAATCGATGCTGATAATATTTTAAAAGGCAAAATATGGGACATTGGCTATACTGGTAATATATCTGTTTATCATGTTCAACTACCCAATGGCATGACCATAAAAGCCCAAGAGGTTAACCGTCGTCGATTGGCCAATCGTGAACTTACTTGGGAAGACGATGTGTGGATCAGCTGGCGTAAAACCGCTGGTACGCATCTTGTAAAATAGTATTGGGAGATTTCTATGCAGTCGTCTAAATCATTAAAAGAATGGATTGTTATTGCCATACCCTATCTATGGCTATTGGCACTCTTTCTCATTCCATTTATCATTGTGTTTAAAATGTCCCTATCGGATTATGTCGTAGCACGCCCACCCTATACTCCTACCATTAATTTGGCCGAGGGTTGGCAATCCATCAAGGATGCTTTTGCAGCTTTTGATTTTGAAAACTATGTTTTCTTAAGCGAAGATGATCTCTATATAAAATCATATTTAAACAGCTTAAAAATTGCAAGCATCTCAACCTTCTTAACCCTATTGATTGGCTATCCCATTGCCTATGGCATTGCGCGCGCCAACAGCAGTTTGCGCTCTTTGCTTTTAATGTTGGTTATCCTACCATTTTGGACAAGCTTTTTGATCCGAGTTTATGCATGGATTGGCATTTTAAAAAACGAAGGCCTATTAAACCTGTTATTCTTGAAACTTGGCATTACTGATGCGCCCATTCAAATGATCAATACAGATTTCGCCGTCTATGTGGGGATTGTCTATTCCTATTTACCTTTCATGATTTTACCACTCTATGCATCGCTTGAAAAATTAGATGGGAGCCTAATCGAAGCTGCAACAGATTTAGGCTCAACTCCAACAAAAGCATTTTGGCAAATCACATTCCCGCTTTCCATGCCGGGCATTGTCGCAGGCTGTTTCTTGGTGTTCATTCCTGCTGTTGGTGAATTTGTTATTCCTGATCTCTTAGGCAGCAACAGTACTTTGATGATTGGCAAGACCCTATGGACAGAATTCTTCTCGAATCGAGATTGGACAGTAGCTTCCGCTGTTGCCGTAATTTTATTGCTGTTCTTAATTGTGCCAATTGTTTTATTCCAAAAACATCAAGAACGTGAAGGGGCAAACCTATGAATAAATTATCACGGTTTAACATCACCAGCTTAACCCTTGGCTTTGCCTTTTTATATTTACCCATATTGCTATTAATATTGTTTTCATTCAATGCCTCAAAACTAGTCACCGTCTGGGGTGGGTTTTCTACCAAATGGTATGTTAGCCTTTTTCAAAACGAAGCCTTTATGGATGCCGCATGGGTTACAATTCGTGTGGCGGCCATAAGTGCTACAGCAGCAACCATTCTTGGTTGCTTCGGCGCAATTGTGATGGTACGCGGCGGAAAATTTTATGGGCGCACTCTATTCTCAGGAATGATCTATGCACCGCTGGTAATGCCGGAAGTAATTACAGGCCTGTCATTGCTCTTGCTATTCGTAGCTTTAAATTTTGATCGCGGGATAACAACAATCATCTTAGCTCACATTACTTTTGGCATGTGCTATGCCGCAGTTGTGATTTCATCACGTCTATCCACCATGGATCAATCTTTAGAAGAAGCAGCAATGGATTTAGGCTGCACACCCTTTAAGGCTTTCATCAAAATTACCGCTCCTGTGATTGCACCTGCTATGGTCTCTGCATGGCTTTTGGCATTTACCTTATCTCTCGATGATCTAGTAATTGCATCATTCACCTCTGGTCCTGGTGCGACAACCCTTCCGATGAAAATTTATTCATCCGTACGCCTTGGTGTAACCCCAGAGATCAATGCGCTCTCCACCCTCCTAATTGCAACCATTACCCTTGGCGTTATCACCGCATCATGGGCGAATAAACGCGCAGAGGCTAACCGCATCAAGGATGAACAATTGGCTTTTGCGAATGATTAAGATTTTGTTAACCTTTTGCTCAAATCATCTAAACTTGTAATTGGCAACTGGCAGGTTTGATTTTGGCAAATTAATACGGTTACTGGATTTTTATGGAACTCATCTATAGCCATTTTTTGATATGTGGCTAATTCAGACTTATCCAGAACCACACGAATTATACGTGCAGGTTCTGGATTTTGCCAAAAGAGACCAAGGTATGGCTCTGCATCCTCTTTATTTTTTGCAACAATTATAATTTCTTTCATTGAAAAATATGTATCCAATGCATTCATAAAGCCAGCACTGCCAAAACCTGTTTTTTTCAATCGGGCATAAAGACTATTGGCCAAATTCTCGATTGTTTGGTCATAGGGGCATTCAGTCAAACAAACGTTTAATCGGCATAATCCTTCTAAGATTTGTGAATTAGCAGAAGGATTGGCTTCATCTTGGTCTCCTCTTGGGCGAATGATTAAATCACTGTCACTGTCATGGGTTAAATAAAAACTCCCCTGCCCATCTTCATAATGTTCACAAAGTTGTGTTACAAAGTTTTGTGCATCCTTTAAATAATCCAAATTTTGCGTAGCTTCATATAAGGAACATGCAGCATTAATCATTGCAGCATAATCTTGAGCAAAACACGGAAATATACCAGAACCTGCTCGATGACTATGAGGTAATAAATTACCGTTTGCCAAACCCATGATCGAATCATAAGCACCGCAAGCTAAATCCAAATATTCATTTTTGCGCAAAACTGCACTGGCCTCCACAAGACCACGGATGATATATCCATTCCAATCCGTGAGAATTTTATCATCAAGCCCAGGGCGAATACGATTTGATCGTGCTAATAATAATTTTTCACGACATTGGCTTAACCTCCGCTCTTCCTCATCAGAGAGCAATCCCTTTTTTAATGGTCGGTTAAGAATATTACTGCCTTCCCAATTGCCTGATGCGCTTATATCATAATGGGAGCAGAAAAATTCCGTATCTTCTCCCAATAAATCTTTAATCTCATCCAATTGCCAAACATAAAATTTCCCCTCAACACCCTCGCTATCAGCATCAAGGCTAGCTGAAAAACTTCCACCCTCTAACAACATTTCCTTTTTCAACCATGAAATGGTTTCATCGATTCTTTTTGCAAAAAGTGCATCTCCGCTTATTCCATAGGCCCAAGATAAATGCCGCAAGAAATGACCATTATCATATAACATCTTTTCAAAATGTGGGATTACCCAATTATGATCGGTTGCATAGCGCGCAAGCCCTCCCCCAAGATGATCATAAATACCACCCTGCGCCAATGAACGCACACATTGAATGAATGCTTCACGGTTTTCATTGTTACCGTTTGAAATATAACCGCGATACATTGCTTCATTAATGGGAGCATTTGGAAATTTCGGCGCTCCTTTTATCCCGCCATTTACCCAATCTACAAGCCCTAATATATCTTGGCTAAATTTCTTAACATGTGCTGAGGTCACTTGATTACCATCATCACTCTCTAATAAATTTCCACGTTCAAGAAATTGTTTCACGTGAAACACATTATGTGAAATATTATCAGGCGCTTCATAATAGGTCTTTTGAAGAGACATCAATACCTGCTTAAAGCTGGGTCTACCGTGGGAGGCTACAATTGGAAAATAGGTTCCGCCCCAAAAAGGCTCACCTTTCGGAATTAAAAACATAGTTAGAGGCCAACCGCCTTGTTCTCCCATTCCATGAAGCGCCGACATATAAATTTGATCGATATCTGGTCGTTCCTCACGATCTACTTTTATGTTTACAAAATACTGGTTCATAATATCTGCTGTCTCAGAATCTTCGAAACTTTCATGAGCCATTACATGACACCAATGACAAGCGGCATAGCCTATGGACAAGAGAATTGGCTTATTTTCAAATTGTGCATATTGCAGAGCATCATTGCCCCATTCCCACCAATGAACAGGATTATTTGCGTGTTGCAGCAAATATGGGCTACTAGCTTTACTGAGATGGTTGCTTTGCATCAATTGCTTCCTAGTTATTCAATATGTTTCTCTTGAATCTGAGAGAATTTATGATTAGACCTAAGGTTATCGATCTTATCGTCATAGTAACCTTGCCATGGAATCTTAATTTATGAAACCTAATGATTCAATATTTGCCCTCTCTTCCGGTCAATTGCCCAGCGGTGTGGCAATCATTCGAATTTCTGGCACCGATCTTCTAAATACACTTAAGCTTGAGAATGATAATACAAAAAACTATAGCCTTTTTGATTTCACACCCGAACCACGCAATTCCCATCTGTTAAGAATATATCATCCTAAAACTGATGAGCTTATTGACCATGGCCTAGTGCTATATTTTCCCGCTCCCCATAGTTTTACCGGCGAAGATTGCCTAGAACTACATGTCCATGGTGGCAAGGCAGTCGTTGCTAAACTGTTAGATGCGCTCTCTCAGATTAAAGATTGGCGCATGGCCGAAGCAGGTGAGTTTTCTCGCAGGGCATTTGAAAATGGGCGTCTTGATCTTACAGAAATTGAGGGATTAGCAGATCTCATTGCCAGTGAAACCGAAACCCAGCGCAAATTAGCCCTAAACCAAAGCATGGGAAATTTGCGTAAGCTCTATGAAGGATGGCGAGAAAGGCTAATCCATTCCAGAGCAATGATTGAAGCTGAGCTTGATTTTGCAGATGAAGATGATGTTCCCGACACTGCCAGCGATCAAATTTGGTCGCAACTACAGCTATTAAATGAAGAAATTGACAGACATTTAGGCGATGAACGCCGTGGTGAGATTTTACGAGATGGGTTTCGCGTAGCCTTGATTGGCGCGCCTAATGCAGGAAAATCTTCACTGCTTAATGCACTTGCTCAACGCGATGTAGCAATTGTTACATCAGAAGCCGGCACAACGCGGGATATTGTTGAAGTGAAATTAGACATCAGCGGTGTTCCCATTGTAATTTCTGATACTGCTGGCATTCGAGAAACTCAAGGTATAGTTGAACAAGAGGGCATCAAACGCTCCTTTAATGCTGCAAAAGAGGCGGATCTTGTGCTTTTATTAGACAGCAAAGATGCTCCCCTCCCCGAAATTAATTTAGAAATTTCAAAAAATCGTCAACTCCTGTTACACAGCAAGAATGATTTAGAACAATCTCAAGATGATGTTCACATCTCTATCTCCAGTAAAACTGGTTCTGGCTTAGATTTATTAATCAAAGAAATTACAGATCGTGTGGACCAAATTGCACATTTTGCTGAAGCACCATTGATTACCCGCGCTAGACATCGCGAAAACCTTCATAAGTGCATTGAAGCTTTAGAACAGGCCTTGGAAACAAGAGAACTGCCCATTGAATTAATCGCAGAAAACTTACGCCAAGCAGCTGACGCCATTGGTCGAATTACTGGGCGTGTGGATGTAGAGGATCTCTTAGATGTTATTTTCAGTGAATTTTGCGTCGGAAAATAATATCCTAGTTTATATGTTTCACGTGAAACATCAATGTAACAATAAAGAGCCCATAGAGTTGAATTGACCAATCAAGAGTTTCGGTTTAAATACAGGTAAAATATTTATGCAATTTGCAAACCATGCCTGAATTTGGAAAGAACATGCAAGAAAAATTTGATGTCATTATCGTAGGCGGTGGACATGCCGGCGTGGAAGCCGCAGCGGCTTCTGCACGCCTTGGAGCAAATACTGCTTTAATCACCCATAAATTCGATACCATTGGTGTCATGTCCTGTAATCCAGCCATAGGCGGATTGGGCAAAGGCCATTTGGTACGAGAGGTTGATGCTCTTGATGGTTTAATGGGACAAGTGGCCGATAAGGGTGGTATCCAATTTCGAATGCTAAACCGCAGTAAAGGCCCTGCTGTTCGAGGGCCTCGCGCACAAGCTGATCGAAAACTTTATCGTCTTGCCATGCAAGAAGCCATAAAGGCACAAGATAATCTTACTGTTATTGAAGGTGCTGCTCATGATTTAGAGATCAAAGATGGCAAAGTTAGCGGGCTTATTACCGAAGATGGCAAAACCTATTCCGCCCCAAAAGTGGTGATTACTACAGGTACGTTTTTACGTGGTCTTATTCATATCGGCGAAAAGAAAATTCCAGCAGGTCGCATGGGTGAAGCCCCAGCAAATGGCCTATCAAAAACCTTAATGTCTTTAGGCCTAGAATTAGCGCGATTGAAAACAGGGACGCCCGCGCGCCTTGATAGTCGCACCATAAATTGGGATATTTTGGATGAGCAAAAGGGTGATGAGCCCCCTATTCCTTTCTCTACGCTTACAAAAAAGATTACAAATCCACAAATTTCTTGTGCAATTACGCGAACTAATGCTGATACACACCAGATTATTAGAGATAATATTCAAAAATCTGCCATGTATTCAGGTCAAATCGAAGGTGTTGGTCCACGCTATTGCCCTTCTATTGAAGATAAAATTGTTAAATTTGGCGAACGAGATGGCCATCAGATATTCCTTGAACCTGAGGGCTTGGATGACCATACAGTTTATCCCAATGGCATCTCAACTTCACTGCCTGAAGATGTACAAGAGACCTTTATTAAAACCATAGTTGGTTTGGAAGGTGTTAAAATTATACAACCTGGCTATGCAATTGAATATGATCACGTCGATCCGAGAGAGTTAAAGCCTACATTAGAATGCAAAAAACTGTCTGGCCTTTTCTTAGCTGGCCAAATTAATGGTACAACTGGCTATGAAGAAGCAGCAGCTCAAGGTTTAATGGCAGGATTAAATGCAGCTCTTGCTGTTGGTGGACAAGAACCCTTCATTATTTCACGAACTGAGGGCTATATCGGCGTGATGATTGATGACTTAATTACCCGCGGTGTTTTGGAGCCCTATCGGATGTTTACATCTCGCGCCGAATACCGTTTATCTCTGAGGGCTGATAATGCTGATCAAAGATTAACACCTCTTGGCTTAAAATTGGGCTGCATCGGTTCTGAACGTGAAAAAGCCTTCAATTTGAAGAAAAAACAATTATCGGAAGCGAAGGCTGTGCTCGAGCAAATAAGCATCACGCCTAACCAAGCACAGTCTCATGGCTTTAAACTTAATTTTGACGGAAAGCGGCGTTCTGGTTATGACTTAATGTCTTACAATACAATAAATTTCTCAGGTATTTCAAAGGTTTGGCCAGAGTTAGGGCAAATCAGTCCAGAGATTGCAGAACAGTTAGAAATAGAAGCAAGCTACTCCGTTTACCTTGCGCGCCAACAAATTGATGCTGATGCCATTAAGAAAGATGAGGCTCGCGCTATACCAGATAATTTTGATTATAGCCAAATTTCTGGTTTCTCTGTTGAAATGGTGGAAAAATTAGAGCGTGCTCGCCCCAGTAATTTAGGACAAGCCTCAAGAATTGAAGGCATTACACCTGCTGCTCTGACATTGATACTTACGCAATTACGTAAATCCAAGCAAAACCGACAGCGCGCTAAATAAGTATAAAAACAGAGGATTTAAAATGAGTATGGATCAGGATAAAATATTTGAATATCTCCAGAGTTTCTATCCTGTTTCACGTGAAACATATGAGAAACTACAGCTCTACATCAGTGAGTTGATTAAGTGGCAAAAAAAAACCAATCTTATTGCCCCATCTACCCTAGATGAAATTTGGCAAAGACATGTAGCTGATAGTTTGCAGGTTCTTACCATTGTAAAAGAGAGAACCCCCATCCTTAATCAGTGGATAGATTTGGGCAGTGGTGGCGGTTTTCCAGGTATGGTCTGTGCTATTGTATTAAATGATGAAACTAAAATCCAAGAAGATAGGCCGCAAATTCATTTCGTTGAAAGCATACATAAAAAATGTGCTTTCCTAAGGCATGTGGGGCTTAAGACCGACACAAACGTTGAAATTCATGCCCAACGCATTGAGGCTGTAGCTGAAAAACTTATTAAAACTCAAAACTTTGATGTTATAACTGCCCGGGCATTAACCGCCTTACCTAATCTATTAGACCTGTCATTTCCTCTATTTAATCAAAACACTAAAGCATTTTTTCACAAAGGCCGTGGATATCTTGATGAAATTCAACAAAGTCATAACAATTGGCGCTATGATTTAGTAGAATATAAAAGTAAGATTGCTGAAGACTCTATTATTTTAGAAATTAGCGACCTTAAAACGCTTTAATCATAAGTAAAACCTTAGGATTAAGCGTTAAATCGACTAATTAAGCATATAAAGCCTAACGGTAATGTTAGTTGAAATTCTATCACCAATGAATTTTAACTGTAGATGAGAAATTGAACAATGATTGATCTAAAACGCAGCGATGCTGAAAATCAAAATGGCCCTAGAGTTCTAACCATAGCCAATCAAAAAGGTGGTGTGGGTAAAACCACAACAACCATCAATCTAGGTACAGCATTGGCCGCCATTGGTGAAACTGTATTAATTGTTGATCTTGATCCTCAAGGTAATGCTTCAACTGGCCTTGGTATTGATAAAGCTGATCGCGAGATCTCCACGTATGATTTGCTAATTGGTGAAGCCAGCCTAGCTGATGCCTGTGTGAAAACAGCTGTGCCTAATCTTTGGGTCGCTCCATCGACTATGGATCTCTTAGGTATTGAAATGGAAATTTCTAGCGATGATGATCGTGTGTTTAAACTCCGCGATGCAATTGCAAATAATCATCAAATAGATACTAATAAGTATACCTATATTTTAGTTGATTGCCCACCATCGCTTAATCTTTTAACCCTTAATGCCATGGCCGCAGCGCAATCCATCATGGTTCCCTTGCAATGTGAATTTTTTGCCCTTGAAGGTCTGTCTCAATTGCTCAAAACTGTCGATCAAATTAAGCAAAGCATTAATCCTGAATTATCCATTCATGGCATTGTTCTAACTATGTTTGATAATCGAAATAACCTAGCCAGCCAGGTGGTAGAAGATGTTCGTGCTAATATGGGAGATAAAGTCTACGATACTGTCATTCCAAGAAATGTACGCATCTCAGAGGCTCCCTCCCATGGTAAGCCAGCATTGCTTTATGATTTAAAATGTGCCGGCAGCCAAGCCTATTTGAAATTGGCATCAGAAGTAATAAAGCGTGAGAAAAACCTTCATGCCGCATAAGGCATTGATATATAATATTTATTTGGAGTATTGATATGGTTGATAATAAACCTAAACAACGTCTTGGTCGTGGACTAGCAGCTCTTATCGGTGATATGGACCAACCACAAAGCGATGCACCAGCACCCGCTGCTGAAATTCGCTCCGATCGCCTAGTACCCATTGAGCTTATTAAACCAAATCCAAATAACCCACGTCGCCAGTTTTCAGCTGACAGTCTAAATGAACTCGCAGCCTCAATTAAAGAACATGGTGTAGTTCAACCTATTTTAGTTCGCCCTAGCCAGAATAATGCAGACAATCAACATTATGAACTCATTGCTGGTGAGCGCCGCTGGCGTGCTGCCCAAAAGGCTGGCGTACATGAAATTCCTGTTGTAATTAGAGAAGTTGAAGATAAACAGGCTCTTGAATTAGCAATTATCGAAAATGTTCAACGTGCCGATCTTAATCAGATTGAAGAAGCTCTTGGCTATCAACAATTAATCGATGAATATAAATATGATCAAAGCGAATTAGCTGGCATCATTGGTAAAAGCCGCCCCCATGTGGCTAATACTTTACGTCTATTAAAATTGCCACCAAAAGTACAAAAAATGTTAGCAGATGGGCTTATCAGTGCTGGTCATGCAAGAACCCTTGTAGGTGCTGAGAACGCGGAAGAAATTGCTCAAAAA
Source organism: uncultured Alphaproteobacteria bacterium (assembly GCA_929200335.1). Taxonomy (GTDB): domain Bacteria; phylum Pseudomonadota; class Alphaproteobacteria; order Rhizobiales; family Rhizobiaceae; genus CAKMZG01. The sequence goes on from CAKMZG010000052.1 coordinate 14,105, forward strand.
ATCATTGATGAAGGTCTATCTGTTCGTCAAGCAGAAACGCTTCTTCAACAAGGCAATACTACATCTAAAAAATCAAATAATCCTCAAAGTAAAGATGCAAATACTGTAGCCTTAGAACAGCAGCTAAGCGAAATGTTGGGTTTAAAAGTTTCCATATCTCACAAGGCATCAGGCAAGGGTAATATAAAAATAGACTATAAAACGCTTGAGCAGTTAGATGACATTTGTGAAAGAATAAAATCCAAATAAATCAATGATTT
>CAKMZG010000053.1:0-12708 GCA_929200335.1 uncultured Alphaproteobacteria bacterium
CAAGCCTTGATTGATCACATAAAATCAAGTCTAAATAATATGCTGGATAATCATAAGCGCGTGGCTTGACCCTATTTTTTAAGCATCACGCATCTTTAATGCTTGGAATTTTAGCCCCCACATTCATAAATGCTGCATGGTGCATTCGCGCTTGCCTATCTGCCGCTTCAATGGATTTTTTGCGAATATGGCCATAGCCTTTAATTTTTTCAGGATAGGCCGCCAGTGCAACAGCAGCATTAAGATTCTTATCATCTAAATTTTTAATGATCGCCTCAAGCCTTGCCAGATAATCATGCAAAACCTGTCGCTCTAATTTGCGCTCCTGTAAATATGAGAAAGGATCATACCACTTGCCGCGCACCCTGCGCCAGCGATAGAGCCTTGCAAACATACCCTGCATAAAGCTGCCATAGGATTTTTTAACAATTTCACCATTGGCATCAAGCTTTACCCAAAGTGGCGGCGCTAAATGAAATTCTAACTTATCCCAAGATTGGAATTGTTGCCGCAATTGACGCTCAAAAGTGCCGTCGCTATAAAGCCTGCCTACCTCATATTCATCTTTTATCGCCATTAATTTATATAGGTTTTCAGAAACACTGCGCACCAAGCGATTCCCACGAGTTTTCAACCCAAGCCCTTGCACCTTTGCTTGCAGCAATTTAACCCAGTGTAAATAGTCATCTGCATAAGATTGATCTTGATAAGCCACCAATGCCTCATAGCGGCGGGTGATAATCTCATTAAGATTTTTAGATAGCTTTCTATGGGGCAAAGTATCAGTGGGCGATTTTAATAAATTTGATAATGCCTCAGGTTTTTCTGCCCAAACACGCCCCCACTCAAAAGCTGCCTTATTCATTTCAACAGCGGTTCCATTTAATTCAATTGCTTGAAGAATAGCCTCACGGGTTAAGGGTAATCCTTTGATTTGCCACGTCACGCCAAGCAAGAACATATTGCCAGCGATTGTATTGCCTAAAAGCCGCTTTGCTATTTTCGTAGCATCCATATGGTGCGCACCCTTATCGCCCACTTTTTGAGTGATTTCTTTTATCAAGCGCGAGACGGGGAAAGAAAAATCAACATCCTTTGTAAAGTCGCCAGAAAGAGTTTCATGGCCATTAAATATAGCTTTAGTCTTACCTTTTTTCATGGTGGCAAGCACAGGCACAGATGCAGCCGTTACTAAATCGCAGCCCAAAATCAAATCAGCATTGCCTGCAGATATGCGGATTGCGGCAATATCCTCTTGCTGCGGCGCAAGGCGCAAGTGAGAGGTAACCGAGCCGCCTTTTTGTGCCAACCCAGCCATATCAATAGTGCCACAACCCTTGCCCTCAATATGGGCAGCCATTGCAATAATATTGCTCAAGGTAACGACACCAGTTCCACCAATGCCAGTTACAACTATTCCAAAAAGCCCTTCTAATTTTGGTACTTTCGGGGATTTAATCTGGGGTAAATTAGCCCCCCCTATCCCAGCTGTTGATTTGCGAACACCCCCATGCACCGTTACAAAACTAGGGCAAAATCCCTCCACACAGGAAAAATCTTTATTGCAACTTGAGGCATCAATTTGACGCTTGCGACCAAACTCAGTTTCAACAGCATCAATGGCAACGCAATTGGATTGAACCCCACAATCACCGCAACCCTCGCAAACTTGCTCATTAATCACCACATCTTTTGCAGGATCAGGATAGGTGCCACGTTTACGACGACGGCGTTTTTCTGTGGCACAGGTCTGATCATAAATCATCACCGTTAGACCTTTGGTCTCAGCCAATTCTTTTTGTATCACCATTAATTCTGAACGATGGTGAAATGTCATAAAGGATGGCCATTGGATATTTGCAGGATATTTATCTGGCTCATCACTTACCAAAACCAAGCGCTCAACCCCAATGGCCGCCACTTGGCGAGCTATTTCATCTACCTGCAGGCCACCTTCATTGGGCTGACCACCAGTCATTGCAACCGCATCATTATAAAGAATTTTATAGGTAATATTTGCGCCCGATGCGCCAGCTGCGCGCAAAGCCATATAGCCTGAATGATTATAAGTGCCATCGCCTAAATTTTGGAAAACATGATCGCGTTTTGAAAACTGATGCTCGCCAATCCAATTGACACCTTCGCCACCCATCTGGGTAAAACCTTCGGTTCCCCTATCCATCCATTGCACCATATAGTGACAGCCTATGCCCGCATACGCACGCGATCCATCAGGAATTTTAGTAGAAGTGGAATGGGGACAACCAGCACAAAAATAAGGGACACGCTCTGCAACTTGTTTTGCTGATAAGAGATAGGATTGCGCCCTTTTTACGCTGCGCAATTTTGCAGCTACACCTTGATCCTTTTTATATTTCGAAACCCGTTCACCAATAGCAATGGCAATTTGATTAACATCTAGGGCTCCTTTTACTGGAAAAAGCCACTTGCCCTTCTCATCATGCTTACCCTCACAAAGCGGTTGATTTTTTGTCCCATAAAGTGCTTCCTTTACCTGCACTTCAATCAACGAACGTTTTTCTTCAACCACAAGAATCCGATCAAGCCCTTTAGCAAATTGCACAATTTCCTTTGGAGGAATAGGCCAGACACAACCGATTTTAAATAATCTAATGCCTAATTGATTAGCCTTTGTCTTATCAATACCAAGGTCATCTAAAGCTTGGCGCACATCTAAATAACTTTTACCCGTGGTAATAATGCCAAGCTTTGGTGTTTTACCACCGCGCAGCATCATTTTATTAATCTTATTAGCTTCAACAAAAGCAACTACAGCAGCGCGTTTTTCATCGTGCAAACGAGCTTCTTGTGTAACCGGGTGATCTTGAGGGCGAATATTCAATCCACCCTTGGGCATTTTATAATTTGTTGGTTTAACAACCTCCACTCGATCAATCCGCCCATCAACAATAGCGGTGGATTCGATGTTATCCTTGACACATTTAAGCCCAACCCAAACCCCAGCAAAACGTGATAAGGCATAGCCCAAATGACCATAATCTAATATTTCTTGCACGCCAGCTGGATGTAGCACTGGCATCATAACATCTAAAAAATGAAATTCCGATTGATGGGCTGTGGTTGAGCTTTCACACACGTGGTCATCACCCATTATGGCAAGCACCCCGCCATGTTTTGAAGTTCCTGCTAAATTGGCATGACGAAAAGCATCGCCAGAGCGATCTACACCCGGCCCCTTGCCATACCATAGGCCAAATACGCCATCATATTTGCCTTCGCCACGCATTTCTGCTTGTTGAGCTCCCCAAATAGAGGTGGCAGCAATATCTTCATTTATACCTGGTTCAAAAACCACATCATGTTCTTTTAAAAGGGTTTCATTTTGCCATAATTGCAAATCAAGGCCACCAATGGGTGAGCCACGATAACCAGAAACAAACCCAGCCGTATTTAATTTTAACTTTTTATCTCTAGCTTTTTGCGCAAAAAGCATACGTATGAGCGCCTGCGTGCCTGATAATAGCACGCGTTTTTTTGTTAGGTCATAACGGTCGCTTAACTGTATTTCCTCACTGCTTTTGCTTAATTGCTTATTCAAGTGTCATCCCTCATTCCAAAATATAGCAGAATATTAAAATGGTAACACTTCTCCAAATGAAGGCAAGCATTTTTTCATTGGTAAAGGCCTTTGCATAATAAGGATTTTGTTGAACTGAGTAGAAAATAATGAAGCGAGAACCGCAGAATATATGGGCACATTTGAGGATCGGAGCAAATTATTGACACACTCAGGCGGCAAAAGACTATTATGCAAAGGTCTTTTTAAGTTAATTCACGAAAATTGTTAGGCTCAATATAGCTGCCTATATGACCTTGCGCAAAATTCTACTTTTAAAAAAACGTTCTTGAAAATCAACTGCATGATGCATTTCTTGATAGCTATATTGCTGCCCTTCAGGCGCTACAATCAAGCGAAAACCCTTGTTCTTTGGTGGATAAATTACAGCTACACAGATGCCTTTAAATTTTTTACACGGCTTCTCAATTCCCATGATGTAAACATCAATGTTGTTGCCAGTTATACCTTTAACATCACTGGTTTGACCAAAATTAATAGGATAGATGAAATTCACATTCATTGGATGTGGTGTACCTATCGGGCGATCCACCTGAACAGAGACTTTCTTTCCAATCAAATCTAATAATTCGCTCAAATGTTGATTAACACTCATAGAAACCTATAAATCTCGTAGTTTAAAGTTAATAATTTACAATGCTCAATTTTTTATCAAAATACTTTAATAACCGGCGCAAATCTTTGCCACGTTTCAAAATAATGCCATTTGCACCTGTGATACAAAATGCACCTTGTTTATTAGATAGTTTTGGTATTTTTTCAATTTTATAATAGGGTATTTCCCCTGTTTTTCGAAATATAGAAAAAACCGCACGGTCTTTTAAATGATCAATAGCATAGTCTTTCCACTCGCTTTCACCTACCATAAAGCCATAGATATGTAAAATTGCATCAAGCTCTTCACGGTTGAAGCTCACAGTACTCGGCTTATTTTTCACTGATTGATACCCATTAGCGGTCATAACAATGGAAATGCGATCTTTAGCACCATTAGTCTTTTTATCACTAGGAAATATAATTAATTTCCCAGTTTTCGACTTCTGCTCACTATGATCTACTGCCATATTTACTCCGCACAGGTTGTAATTGCATTTATTAAAATCACTTAATTTTTATGATTCATGCTTCATACATTGTGCCATAGAAAAATAGATTGGCAAGTTTGCACTAATTTAAGCCAAAAACAATTCTACAATAGTTTAAGTACAAGACTTAAGCATCATGCGTCTAAATGCATTCTGGTTGACGCTCTATATGTGATCTTTGATTTGCGCGAATAGTTCTCATTTAAGTAACGCTACACGCCTTAATTAATAATTTTAGCTCCATGAATAAGCCCGGGGCGATTGCCTTTAGAGTAAGCTTGAACCAGCACAGCAATATTATCGGCATTTGCCTGCTTTATTTCATCTTTTGATAGGTATGCAAAAAAACCATCGGATTTTAATTGCCCTAAGCTCTTAGCTCCTACAACAATGTTATGATAGGTGAGTATTTTTCCGCGATTTTCACCACGAGTGACTTTTACCTCAGCCACATCATTATAGAACACCACTGTAACATATAATTCGCTATTAGCAGCTGCTCCCTTAATTTGAATAGCATAGTCATCCCCATCATCCACAATGGCAATAGGAATAGACATCACGCCATCTTGTGATTTTGAGACCTCCAACAAGCGCTCTATCTTGGAATTGCTTGAGCCAACTGCATGATCATACCCATTAACAATAACTTGTGGGGTATAGATTTGGCGCTCTCTTAAACTGCGAGCGTAAGCGCGTTGGCGTTCAGTAAAATCAGGCTTAGCAAATGTGTCTTTCCAGCCTATATAGTCCCAATAATCAACATGCCAAGCCAGCGCTAAAACATCGCCCTTTGCTTTTATTTTACCCAAAACCTTATCGGCAGATGGACAAGACGAGCAGCCTTGAGAGGTGAAGAGTTCAATCACAGCCGCAGGCTCTGAGCCAATGGACTTCATATTATCAGCATTTGCATGCAATGCAGATAAACTCAAAACTACAACCGTCGTAAATAACAAGGCAGCGCCTTTATAAGTATTTTTTTTATTCAGAATCCACATGATTAAACTTCCATTTTAAACTGCCTATATTTCCATAAATAAGATAACAAATTATTCCATCACCCACCACTCACATTGCCGTGAGGTTAGTTTTTGCAAAAAAACCATGGTTAATGGCTCTGGTTAATGGTGCCTTAACCCTTAAAGTTTAGATTAAATATAATTCGTGCGGTTTGTTTAATCACAAGCCAGCACTGTGTAACATGTAAAACTGGGTTTAGTAATGAGTAACATAGACATCACATCTTTGGGCGCAACAGATAGAGATGAGGCCATAAGCGCTACTTTGCACCGAAATCTCGCCGCAATTGGCGGGTTTTGCCTCTTAATAATAATTCTATTGTGCGCAACCGCATTGGCAACTTGGTCAGTTAATGACCCTAGCCTTACCCATGCAACCAGCAATCCCACCCATAATGCCCTTGGTTTTATTGGCGCTTCATTTTCTGATATTTTGATGCAATTCTTAGGACTTGCCGGCGCAATAGCACTAGCACCAGCCGCTATTTGGGGCTGGTTATGCATTATTGGCCTTCCTCTTGATCCCATTAAAAAGCGCGCGGCTGCTTGGTTTATTGCAACCCTATTAATGGCAGGCGCAATGTCTTGCCTTAATCCACCAGCAACTTGGCCACTTCCCCTTGGTCTTGGTGGTGTGATTGGTGATTTGGTGCTAAAATTACCAACTCTATTTTCTGATCAATATCCCACTGGAATATTTGCAGGCATTCTGTTTTTAACGCTCTTTGTGCCAGCAAGCCTGTTATTGCTTTATGCTGCTGGCATTTTGTGGAGACAACCACGCACCATCAATAAAAATGAAAGCGCTACAGAACTTAAAAATGCACAGCAAGTCTCTAGAGACACAGCCTCAAGAGCTGCTATTAACGCAGATGAATTAACTGAAAATGATGAGGATGACGACAGTTTCTTCACAACGCTTGCAGGTTTCATTAGCCATCATACATTATCAGTCAAAGCTTATATCAACCGTCGACGCCAACAGGCCAAGATCAAAGCTGATCAAATGCTTGAGGCTCAAAGTCAAAATCAGGCAGCACAAGCTGCTCAAGTAGCACATGCTGCTCAAGCGTCACAGGCGTCTCAGGCGTCTCAGGCACAAATGCAAGTCTATGCTCAACCACAAGAGCACGACTTGGCAGTTCCGCAGATTGACCCATATGCCCAGCAATATGATCAAGCTAATATTCAACCTCATGCTCAAAATACCATTGGTCATGAAAGTATAATTAGTGCACCACCAGCGGCACAAAATCCAGTAGTTCAACAATCTGTGCCAGTTTCAGCACCAATAGCAACATCTTTAACACCTGTGGCACCTGCGCCTGAAGGCATAGCATCAGCACGCGTACAACCCATCACGCCGCCGCCAGCAGTTGGCAAGCGTATTATGCAAGAAAGCCAACCAACGCTTGGTCTAGGCAATGAGTTTCTGCTGCCATCGCTACATATGTTAAATGAGCCTAAACCTCTTGAAGGCAATGCTAAAATTAATGAAACTGCATTGGAACAAAACGCTCGTCTTCTAGAAAATGTTTTGGAAGATTTTGGTGTTAAAGGCAAAATTACCAAAGTACATCCAGGCCCAGTTGTGACCCTCTATGAATTAGAACCAGCACCAGGCATTAAATCATCTCGCGTGATTGGCTTGGCTGATGATATTGCTCGCTCAATGAGCGCTCTTGCGGTTCGTGTTGCGGTTATCCCAGGCAAAAATGCCATTGGTATTGAATTGCCTAATTCAGCCCGTGAGACCGTATTTTTGCGTGAATTACTAGCAAGCCAAGACTTTGAAAAGAGCAAGGCCAAGTTATCCCTTTGCTTAGGCAAAACCATTGGTGGCGATGCTGTGATTGCTGATTTGGCTAAAATGCCTCACTTACTTGTAGCAGGCACAACAGGTTCTGGTAAATCAGTTGCTATTAACACCATGATTTTATCGCTATTATATAAGCATACCCCAGAAGAGTGTAAGCTTATTATGATCGACCCTAAAATGTTGGAGCTTTCCATCTATGATGGCATTCCGCATTTGCTGACCCCTGTTGTGACTGATCCTAAAAAAGCCGTTGTCGCATTAAAATGGACAGTGCGCGAGATGGAGGATCGTTATAAGAAAATGTCTAAAGTGGGTGTTCGTAACATTGATGGCTTTAATGCTAGGGTAAAGGATGCTGCCAAAAAAGGCGAGGTCATCACCCGCACGGTTCAAACTGGCTTTAACCGCGAAACTGGCGAAGCCATTTATGAAACCGAAGAGATGGATCTTGAACCAATGCCATATATCGTTGTTATCATCGATGAGATGGCTGATCTTATGATGGTTGCAGGTAAAGATATTGAAGGCACCGTACAGCGTTTGGCGCAAATGGCGCGTGCTGCTGGCATCCATGTGATCATGGCAACTCAACGCCCATCTGTTGATGTTATCACAGGTACCATTAAGGCCAATTTCCCAACCCGTATTTCTTTCCAAGTGACCTCAAAAATCGACAGTCGTACGATTTTGGGTGAAATGGGTGCAGAGCAATTATTAGGCATGGGTGATATGCTTTATATGGCAGGCGGCGGGCGCATCACCCGTGTTCACGGGCCTTTTGTAGATGATCCTGAAGTAGAAAAAATTGTGAACCACTTAAAATCACAAGGCATTCCACAATATCTTGAAGCCGTGACCGAAGACGAGGAGGAGGAAGCTGCAGGCGCTGGCGCAACAGCTGGTGGCATTAATGGTGATCCAGCAACTGATGATCCTTATGATCAAGCGGTGGCTATTGTATTGCGTGATCGTAAGGCTTCAACCTCATATATTCAGCGTCGCCTATCCATTGGCTATAACCGTGCGGCAAGTTTAATCGAGCGTATGGAAGAAGAGGGCGTGATTGGCCCTGCAAACCATGCTGGCAAGCGTGAAATTCTTGTCCCTGCCGAAGAGGAAGTTTTTTAAGTTAATTACTAAAGAACAAACTTTCGCCATTAATATAACAATGATAGGGTTTAGTGATTCGAAAATTACTAAACCCTTTTTATTGCATATTTGAGTGAGGCAAGGATTTAAAATGCTAACAATAGCCAAGAGTAAACACATCGAAAACTCATTAGAAAAACTATCAAACCTACTGGCTATTACAGTTGTGGTTTTTGCTATTTTTGCGGTTCAAAGCCTTGCACATGCCCAAAGCAAACAAGAAATCATCAATAAAATTACGGAGCATTTTTCCAGTGTGCCAACCATGCACGGTGAATTTATTCAATTCAGCGAAAATGGTGGTCAAGTAGGTGGTAAATTTTACCTTCAACGCCCTGGAAAAATTCGGTTTAATTATGAGCCACCTTACCCAATTCAGATGATATCAAATGGTAAAAGTATTGTGATCAATAATAAAAAATTGAAAACTTGGGACATTTACCCTCTATCAAAAACGCCTTTAAAACTATTGTTAGATGATAAAATCAGCCTTAACAATAAAGCCATAAAGAGCATTAAAACTGAAGGCGATCTAATCACTCTGGAATTAGGTGATAAATCTATCTTTGGAGATAGCAATATCACTCTAATGTTTGATGCTAAAAACTATGAACTGCGTCAGTGGAATATTATTGATAACCAAGGCAAAGAAACCTCCGTATTGATTTTCAATGTAGAGAAAAATGCTAAGCTTTCAAAAAAGCTATTCCATATTAATTTCCAACGCATTCGCATGCTGCAAGAAGACCAAAGAAACAAAGGCAGATAAGACACCCCAGTCGTTAGAGCTATAGCATACCCCCCAAAATGGGTGCCGGTTTTGGGAATAGTTCTCGTTTAGATGAATCCACTTAAATGCTACAGTTGCTAGGATATTAAAAGGGGCAATCCCAATCTAAATTTGCAAACTTCCATTTTTTAATTTCTCTATCAGCTTGATGGTTCCTTGTTGCAATTGCCCAAACACACTCTCAAAAGCTTCTTCGCCATACATATAGGGGTCAGATATTTCCTCCATCTGCCCAGCGGTAAAATTTAAAAACAAATCAATTTTAGCCGTGGTTGTTTCAGGCTTAATCTTATTCAAAGCCTCCATATTGCTAAGATCCATGCCTAATATCACATCAAATTCATGAAAATCTTCAAATGTAATTTTTCTCGCCACATGACTTGAGAGATCAATGCCATAATTTTCTGCTACCAGAAACGCCCGCTCATCCGCCCCCTCACCCGCATGCCAATCGCCAAGACCAGCAGATTCGATGTTGATTTTATCTCTAAATTCAGTTTGCCTAAGTGCGTGCCCTAATAGCCCACAAGCAAGCGGCGAGCGGCAATAATTACCCATACATATAACTAAAATCGACGATAGTGTTTTCATCTATTTATCTACCCCTACAGGAGTTGCTTCCATGTTATAATAGCCAAACCGCAATTGACATGAACATTAAATCCTCACAATCACGTTTTAAAATTGATAAGCAAGTGTTCAAGATCACGTCTAAAACTATCTTTAAAGCCTTCGGTTTCTTCTAAAATTTTTTCAGTTTTCAAAAAATCTAAAACCCTATACTCATTTACACTAGGGCGTAAAATTATATCTACTGGAGTATGTTTCAACTTCATATTTGTAATGGATTGCATCATCAATTGAGATGAGCCAAACAACACATCTATTTTGCTGGGATATTTATTAGGATCCCCCTCAGGCGCACCTACCACATCAACACCAATCAAAATATCAGCCTTTCCTGCAACCAGATCAATGGGCAATGGATTACACATTCCCCCATCAATATACATGGCTCCATTCAAATGCATGGGTCGAAAAACAGCGGGAATAGCACTCGAAGCCGCCAAGGCTGGCAATAGTTTGCCACTGTTTAAATGCACTTCTTTATGGGCATAATAATCTGTTGCAACGGCCGTGAATGGAATTTTTAAATCTTCAAAATTTTCTGGTAAAACCTCGCCTAAGAAGACATCAATTATCTTCTCAACATCCAATTCACCAATACGCAATTGCCCTTTGATCCGCAGGTCACTCCAACTTGATGGGCGCAATCGCCAGACTTTTGATAGAACATTGCTTGTGCTTGAAAATAACTCTATCACCAATGCACGTATTTCTGCGCCGCTAAGACCATTGGCATAGCCAGCGCCCATGAGACTGCCTATTGAGGTGCCCGCAATAACGGAAGTATCGAGACCAAATTCATCTAATACCTCAAATACAGGAATATGAGCGATGCCTCTAGCACCCCCCCCGCCAAGCGCTAATGCAATGGTTGGATCAGCCATATATTCTACTTCTCTTCATAATTATTAGGCCCTACAATAATAATTGCAGGTTCTTTTGTTAAAAGTTCTTTAGCAATTTTTTGAGCCTTTTCAAGCGTAACCGCTTTAATCAATTTCTGGCGATCTTCAATATAGCCCTTGCCCAAACCTTGACTTTGCAAAGCGGAAAGAACTCTAGCAATTTTAGAAGACGTATCTAGATTATTAATCGCATAGCTGCCAGCAACAAATTTCTTTGCTTTATCCAATTCATCTTGAGTGGGGCCATTATCTGCCATTTTTTTAATTTCTTGGCGAATTACAGCTAATGTCTCTTCAGCTTTATCAGCACGAGTGGCCACATTAATGCCTATCAGTCCCATATGGTCATATGTTGCTAAATAGGAACCAACGCCATAGGTTAGGCCGCGTTTTTCGCGCACTTCCTTATAAAGCCGAGAAGAAAATGTGCCGCCGCCTAAAATATGATTCATAAGATATGCAGAGAAAAACTCAGGATGATTGCGCTTAATCCCTGGTAGCCACATGGCAATGGTGGCTTGGTTAACATCTAATTTACTGGAAAATCTGCCCGCAGCATTCAAGCTTTTCTCTGCAATGGGTTTAAGATCTGCCTTCTCAGAAAACTCTCCAAAAACTTCATCTAGTTTCAACTTTAATTCTTCAGCGGTAATAGCACCAACAACCCCAATATAGATGTTATCTTTAGCAAAAATTCGTTTTCTATATTCATGTAAATCGTCGCCTGTTAAAGCTGACATACTCTCTAATGTACCATCCTTAGGTTTTCCATAAGGATGCGCGCCCATTAATTTTTCGCGCCATATCTCAGATGTAAGTTCATTTGGATTTTTCTCTTTGTTTTTCAAACTCACTAAGAGTTGCGATTTTAACCGTGCAACAGGTTCCTCATCAAATCTTGGCTCATTAACTGCCAAGCGCAACAGTTCAAATGCCTCATCCTTATTTTCTGTCAGAGTTTTAAAATTGCCATTGATTTCATCAAGGCCAGTTCTAAAATAAAGCTCAACACCCAGCTCATCCAATTTAGCTTGAAAGGCTTCACTTTTAATGTCTCCTGCACCCTCATCTAAGGTAGCAGATAAAAGCAAAGATGTGCCTTCTTTTTTCACCTCATCTTGAACGGCTCCCCCTTTAAAAGCAAAGGACATAGCAATTAATGGGATGGTATGATTTTCAACCAAATAAGCAGTAATGCCACCTTTAGTTTTTATCTCTTGTATCTCAATAGCAAAAGCTGAATTAGCCATAGAGCTAATAATAAAACCAAATACCAAAGCCGCAGAGCCAATTATTTTAAAGGCCATTTTCATTGTTAAATTCATAATATCACCTATTGTTGTGCGTCTTGGGACGGTGCAGCATCTTGTTTTACTTCGGGTCTTAAATAGCCTGTCACAGCAGCAGATTTTTTAAGATACTTGCGTGCAACTTTCATGACATCATCTGGCGTGACCCTTTTAAGGCGATCATTCATTGTTTGAATTTCCTCAATGGTAGCGCCTGTAACTAAAAATGAACCATAAAGATTAGCCAATGCTTGTTGACTATCTTGCTCATAGACAGAGGCAATGATTGCCCGGTCTTGAGCGCGCTTAACCTCTTCTGCGCTCACACCATTTTCAAGAAGATCATTAACAACCACTTCGATTTCTTTTTCCAAAGTTTTCAAATCAACGCCTTCTTGAGGCG
>CAKMZG010000053.1:12718-14238 GCA_929200335.1 uncultured Alphaproteobacteria bacterium
TCATCGATTTATTGAAACCGATAATAAGCTCCAACATTAGCGGCAATTTTATTTTCGACAATCAGCTTTTTATACAACCGGCTTGTAGACCCATTCCCTAAAATTTGAGAAAGAATATCAAGGGCTTCTGCCTCTAGTGGTTCTCCAGATTGATAAGACGGCACCAGATACATCCGTTGCCACGAAGGTGTGGTAACTTTGTTATCATATAATTCAACACTTCTATGGGTGCGTGGTCTAGGCTCTTTAACCCTTTGGCGTTTGCCGGGTTCTGCACGACGTGCAACTTTGCCATAGGTTTTTTCAGCCAGAGCTTTAACTACTTGTGCCTCAACATCACCAGCCACGATAACAATTGCATTATTCGGCGTGTAAAATTTGTTATAAAAAGCAATAGCATCATCTTTGCTTAATTGCTCCATTTCATGAAACCACCCAATAACCGGAATGCCATAGCGGTGATTTTGATAAAGGGTAGCGCTTAAGGATTCCCCTAAAATTGCTGATGGCTTCGTATCAATGCGCGAGCGACGCTCTTCTAAAATAACATCCCGTTCTGGCAGAACTGTTTCTTCAGTTAGGGTAAGGTTTTCCATGCGGTCAGCTTCAAATCCCATGATAGGCTCGAGAATATCAGGGGTGATGCGTTGATAATAGGCTGTATAATCAGCAGACGTAAAAGCATTTTCCGTGCCGCCAATTTCTACAACAGCAGATGAGAATTCATCATTCTTATATTTACTAGTACCTTTAAACATCAAATGCTCAAGAAAATGGGCAATCCCTGATTTCCCTGCAACTTCATCAGCTGAACCCACCTTATACCACACCATATGAGTAACAACGGGGGCGCGATGATCAGGAATTACAACCAATTCTAAACCATTATCTAATGTGTAATGGCTTATTTTAGTCTTTTCAGATTTCACGATTTGGGTAGCTTTACCATCATCAGCGAAGGCAGAGGCATTTTGAGTAATGAGTTCTGCACTGCTCATAATGCTGAAAGCAGCAAGCAAAAACATGCCCGAATAAGCGAGAGACTTAAACTGCCGATTAGAACCAAGGTTTTTCAATGCTATTTTCCTTATTTTATATATGAATCCCAGAAGAAGGCCGAAAGACAAACAACTTAAATATATTAACCACGAATAGGATTAAAAAATGACCAATACTCTTTATCTACAATTAAAAGCATCAGAGTGAATGATGTTATCAGTTTAAAATTAAAATACTCTAAAGCATCATTCATCTGAATGAATTTAGATTGAGGCTTTAGATCCACTTATTTGCGCGAATAGATCTCCTTTAAGTGAATTGATTTAAACACTACACGGCTTGTAGAAATAATATTGTAATACTTTAAAAAATATTTAAAAGCCTCTAATTTCAGACCTTAGTATAAGATGTGGCGCAATCTTCAATGGGGATAAAAAAAGCGGGGTGCATAACACCCCGCTATTGTTCTTTTATTTTATGGCTTGTTGCCGCTTATTTACCAAGTGCGTTTCTAACGAAAC
>CAKMZG010000054.1:0-9357 GCA_929200335.1 uncultured Alphaproteobacteria bacterium
GTTATTGATCAATTCCATAATAAGAACTGTTTTACCAACACCGGCACCACCGAACAGACCAATTTTACCACCTTTTGCATATGGTGCTAGAAGGTCAACAACTTTAATACCAGTTGCCAAGATTTCAGATTCTGTTGATTGCTCAACATAGGCTGGTGCTTCTTGGTGGATACCACGTCTTGCTTCAGTCTCAATAGGGCCTGCTTCATCAACAGGTTCACCGATCACATTCATGATACGACCCAATGTTTCTTTACCAACTGGTACAGAAATTGGCTCACCATTATCGGTTACCTCTTGACCACGAACCAACCCTTCGGTTGAATCCATAGCAATGGTACGTACAGTGTTTTCACCCAAATGCTGAGCAACTTCTAACACCAAACGGTTACCGTTGTTTGTCGTTTCCAATGCGTTCAAAATCGCAGGTAAATCTCCTTCGAATTGAACGTCTACCACAGCGCCGATAACCTGTGATATTTTACCAACTTGCCCTTTTGGGGCCGCAGCTTTTGCCATCGTCTTACCTTTCAACCTCAGAGCGCTTCCGCGCCAGAAATGATTTCAATCAGTTCTTTAGTAATTTGAGCTTGACGCTGACGGTTAAAGGTCAGTGTCAATTTATCAATCATCTCGCCAGCATTACGCGTAGCGTTATCCATTGCAGACATACGTGCCCCCTGTTCAGAAGCACCATTTTCTAACAATGCGCGGAAAATTTGAACAGAAATATTGCGCGGCAATAGATCAGACAAAATTTCTTCTTCACTTGGCTCATAATCATACATTAAAGATGCGCTATCAGCTTCCGCTTCAGCACCATCTTCTTTTTTAATACTTGCAGGAATAATTTGCTGCGCAGTTGGGATTTGGTTAATCACAGACTTAAATTCAGAATAGAATAAAGTCGCAACATCAAATTCACCTGCTTCAAACATCTCCAGCAGTTTTTTGCCAACGCCATCAGCATGCTGGAAAGCGATTGCTTTAACTTCACGAAAATCAATCGTATCAAGCATGATAGATTTGAATTCCATACGAAGTGCATCAGCACCTTTCTTACCAACACAAAGAATTTTAACATCCTTGCCCTCGCTCATCAATTTGCGTGCATGATCACGTGCCATGCGAGCAATTGAAGAGTTAAAGCCGCCGCAAAGTCCACGCTCTGCAGTTGCAACAACCAAGAGATGAGTATTATCTTTGCCATTACCAATCATCAACTGAGGTGCATCTTCACGCCCCTCCATTGCAGTGGAAATGTTAGACAGCACCGCATCCATACGTTGTGAGTAAGGACGCGCAGCTTCCGCTGCCATTTGTGCACGACGCAATTTAGCCGCCGCCACCATTTGCATGGCTTTGGTGATTTTTTGCGTCGCTTTAACGGAAGCGATACGATTTTGTAAATCTTTTAGACTGGCCATTGTGGCATCCGTCTCCGCTAGGTTAACTCTTAAGAGAAGTTCTTGGCGAAAGCATCAATTGCTTTTGTCAATTTCTCTTTAATTTCATCACTTACAGCACCAGCATCGCGGATTTCATCCAACAAAGCTTGATGCTCTGAGCGCAATGCATTTAACAGACCTTGTTCAAAGCCACCCACTTGGGAAACTTCAATAGTGTCAAGGTAACCGTTCACACCAGCGAAAATCACTGCAACTTGCTCTTCAGTTTTCAAAGGTGAGAATTGAGGTTGCTTTAACAATTCTGTCAAACGTGCACCACGGTTAAGAAGTTTTTGCGTTGAAGCATCCAAATCTGAACCAAACTGCGCAAATGCAGCCATCTCGCGATACTGAGCCAATTCACCTTTAATGGAACCAGCCACCTGTTTCATCGCTTTAATTTGAGCTGATGAACCCACGCGAGACACTGAAAGACCAACGTTAACAGCAGGACGGATACCTTGGTTAAACAAATCTGTTTCCAAGAAAATCTGACCATCTGTAATAGAAATCACGTTAGTAGGAATAAACGCAGACACGTCATTACCTTGTGTTTCAATCACTGGAAGCGCAGTCATTGAACCTAGACCATTGTCTTCGTTCAATTTAGCAGAACGCTCAAGCAAGCGTGAGTGAAGATAGAAAACATCACCAGGGTAAGCTTCACGCCCTGGTGGACGACGAAGTAGAAGTGACATTTGACGATAAGAAACAGCTTGTTTTGATAGATCATCATAACCAATCAAAGCATGCATTCCGTTATCGCGGAAATATTCGCCCATTGCAGAAGCAGCAAATGGTGCTAAGAATTGCATTGGAGCCGCATCAGATGCAGTTGCCGCAACGATGATTGAATATTCAAGCGCACCGCGCTCTTCCAATACTTTCACAAATTGCGCAACAGTTGAACGCTTTTGACCAACCGCAACATAGATACAATAAAGTTTATCGTCTTCTTTACCTGCATCATGAATTGGCTTCTGGTTCAAGAAAGTATCCAAAATGATTGCAGTCTTACCAGTTTGACGGTCACCAATAATCAACTCACGCTGACCACGACCAACTGGGATAAGCGCATCCACTGACTTAAGGCCTGTAGACATTGGCTCATGCACAGACTTACGCGGGATAATACCAGGGGCTTTAACGTCCACCTGAGAGCGTTTTTCTGATTTGATTGGGCCTTTACCATCAATTGGGTTACCCAAAGCATCAACCACACGACCTAGAAGCTCTTTACCAACTGGCACATCCACGATGGCGCCGGTACGCTTAACCACATCACCTTCTTTAATGTCGCGGTCAGAACCGAAGATCACAACACCAACATTATCTGTTTCAAGGTTAAGCGCCATACCGCGAATACCACCAGGGAATTCGACCATTTCACCAGCCTGAACATTATCAAGGCCATACACACGAGCGATACCATCGCCCACTGATAGCACTTGCCCAACTTCGGAAACTTCCGCTTCCTTGCCAAAATTTTTGATTTGGTCTTTTAAAATTGCGGAAATTTCCGCAGCACGAATATCCATTAGCCAACCTCTTTAAGTGACAGCTTAAGAGAAGAAAGTTTGGTACGAAGTGACGTGTCAATTTGGCGCGAGCCGATTTTCACAATCATACCACCGAGTATCGAAGGATCCAACGTGACATCAAGTGCCACATCTTTACCCACAGCATCTTTCAATGCTGCTTTCAATTCTTTTTCTTGCGCAGCTGTTAATTTCTGCGCAACAGAAACCTCTGCAGTTACCTCACCATTGTGAGCAGCCAGCAAAGCTTTAAAACTTTTTAATATATCTGTTGCAACGAACAGACGTCTATTTTGTGCAATCACACGTAAGAAATTAGCAACAAGACCATCCATTTTGGCCTTTTCTAAAATCTTATCAATTGCATTGAATTGCTCATCTCTGGAAAAAACAGGCGAACGCACGAGACGCATCAGCTCTTCATTACCCTGTAAAACCTCATCAAATTTGATCAGATCCTTTTCAACAACAGGTAATTTTTTCTCAGCTAAAGCAAGCTCGAATAGGGCTGAGGCATAGCGCTCAGCAACATTGGAAACATGTGTCGTATTATCTGCCACAGGCCAAACTTCTCTTTTGCTTTACAATCAGGAATTTAAGTTACCCTTACCTACACAGTTATAAGATAAATATCAATCTTTAAACTCTACAAATTCAGACCCAAATCCCAGTTTCGGATTTTTTATAATGTTCAGATATTACCCCGTCAATCAAAAATGCAGTAAAAACTTCATAAAGATGACAGATTAAACCCAAGAACAGCGCACCCCTAGCACAGGCTTTTTACTAGCGCAACATCCCCTTGGCTGCCTTTTTGTACACATTTGTCGCATCCACAGGTTTTTATGAGGTTTTTCGTAAAATTTTTGATTAAAAAATATTTTTAACCCCAAAAAACACCCAAAGGATATGAGATCGCGCCAATTGCCAATAAACTCATCAAAAATTCAAAACATAGCGATGCAATTTGAAAGCGATTCCATGTTCTACCTACAACCATAGCAATAAGACGCGATATTGCAGTAAAAAGCCACATGATAAGAAGCGCTGCAAAAATTTTGAATTGAGCGGATTTCAATTCATGACTATAGGCAAAACAACAAAATAGAATTGAGGCATAAAATGCTATGGTGGGTGATAAAGTAGATAGCCCCGACAGCCATTGTATGAACTTATTTTGATTTTGCTTGCATATTTCCAAATTAATCAGACCCAACAAGCCATTTGGTAGTACAATTGCCAAGCCTATGAATAAGGTGGGCACCAGCAGGCTTATATATAAGAATATATTCGTAGCCTTAAAGAATGGCGCTGGATTGCTACTATAGAAAGACCAAGCTTCAAGCACCAAGCTAAAATCAAACCATCCCCATTTATCAAAGCTGAGCCATGCAAAGCTAAGGCCAAATAGGCCCACTATAAAATTTTGTTTTATGCATGCCACATTGACCAACAGCAAAATTGCAACAATTCCCCAGCCATTGGCCAGCATTTGGTAGAATATTTTTTGATTGGCTATAAGCGCTAGCAAGGATAAGCCGATGATTGCACCACCATAACTGGCGCGCATTTCAATCATTGCATTTTTAAGGGCATTTTTAAGGGCATTTTTGGGCTGAAGCCCGAGAACCGCTAGACTTTTCTTGGTAAAAACTAGAAAAAATAATCCTATGACTAATGAGACGACTGAATAATAAAACAATGCATCATCATGGAAACTAGGCGTTACCAAATTTATTTCAGCCATATCTAAATCTGGCACCGCATCAAGATCAATTAAAGCATCGTCTTCCAAAAACTGCTCCTAAGATTTAATTTGCTCTATTTAGCTAAACTAGCCACTACATTTTCTAACATGCGCATACCTGCATCATGACCTAAGCTCATAATGGATTCAGGATGGAACTGAACCGCCATAATAGGCTCGCTCTTATGCTCAATACCCATGATAATACCATCTTCAGTTTCAGCTGTAACCGTAAAATCATCACTTAAATGCTCCATATCGGCATAAAGTGAGTGATAACGGCCGATGGTTAAGCGCTCATCAAGGCCGGAAAATACAGTGCCTGCATTTTTTATTGTAATGCGTGATGGCTTACCATGCATCGGCAGCTTTAATTGAGCAAGTTTGCCGCCATAGGCTTCAACGATAGCCTGTAAACCAAGGCATACACCAAAAATAGGTAAATCATGAGCACGCGCCAATTTAATTGTATTTTCACAATTGAAATCTGAAGGACTTCCAGGACCGGGCGATAAAACAACCAAATCTGGACTAACCTCTTTTAACTGATCCTCATTGATAGGTGTTCTCAAGGTTACAACTTCAGCACCTGTTTGGCGGAAATAATTAGCTAATGTATGTACAAAACTATCCTCATGATCCACAAGCAGGATCTTTTTACCCTTACCAACTTTATAGCCTAATCGGCCAGCACTCTCTGAATTCGGAGATTTTTCCCCGCGAATTGCCGCTATTAATGCAGATGCTTTAAGTTCGGTTTCTGCTTCTTCATCTTCTGGGATCGAATCATGCAACAAGGTTGCGCCAGCACGCACCTCAGCAATACCATCTTTAATGCGAATGGTACGAAGCGTCAGGCCTGTATTCATATCACCATTGAAATGCATCATACCAATGGCACCGCCATACCAAGCTCTAGCGCTTTTTTCTTCCTGCTCAATAAAACGCATCGCCCATAGTTTTGGCGCACCCGTTACTGTAACCGCCCATGCATGGGATAAGAAACCATCAAAAGCATCCATATCTTGGCGTAAGCGCCCTTCGATATGATCAACCGTATGAATAAGGCGTGAATACATTTCAATTTGCCGACGACCAATCACCCGCACCGAACCTGCATCACAAACTCGAGATTTATCGTTCCTATCCACATCAGAACACATGGTTAGCTCTGATTCGTCTTTTTTTGAATTCAACAGCTTTAAAATTTGCTCACTATCAGCAATAGGGTCTTCACCACGCTTAATGGTGCCAGAAATTGGGCAAGTTTCAATGCGGCGGCCAGATACACGTATAAACATCTCAGGACTAGCACCCACAAGATATTCCTGCTCACCAAGATTGATGAAAAATGAATAGGGTGATGGATTACTTGCCTTTAGGCGCTTAGAAATTTCACTTGGTGGCACATCACAACGCTCATAAAACATTTGCCCTGGCACAACCTCAAAGAGATCCCCGCGTTCAAAATGTGCCTTAGCTTTTTTAACCAAACGTGAATATTCCCCAACCTCATGGTCAGAGCGCGGCGGCACTTTATCACTATATTGAAAACGCGCACTAACCTCTTTGCGTTCCAAGCCTTTTGTAGATACCTCATCAAGGCTAAATTCGTAACGATGTATCCAAGCCTTAGCTGAATAATGATCCACAACCAATATTTCATCGGGCAAATAGAGCATTAAATCGCGTTGGGAGGCATCTCGTTGCTTCTTATATTCAATAGCTTCAAATTGAAATGCAAGATCATAACCGAAAGCGCCATATAGACCTATATTTTCATCTTGATTGCTTTTGAAAAGGTCAACTATAGAACGTAATACAGAAAACACGGTCGGAATACGCGATCGCATCTCTTCCGTTACAATGCCTTCAGGCTTTTTAACTTGAATCATGCATTTACTAACATCAGCTTCAATGCTGGCAATAGCTTCATGATTATTTAGAGCAGGTACGAGCATCTCTAACAATGCCTCACCTCTCGCATTATAAGCCTCAATTACCATGGAACGCCCTTTAGCACTTACACCAAGGGGAGGATTCATAATGGCTGTGTCCCAACGGGTATAACGGCCTGGCATTTCATAATTAGAAGAAAAAATTGCACCGCGCTTCTCATCCAATTGTGCGGTATAATCTGCAACTGCATCTTTATAAGGCACATCGCGATGCCCGCGTTCCACCCATACACCACCCTTGGTTACATATTCAAATTTCTGATCAGTTGTATTTTTGCTCATGATATTTGTTCCCAGTGATCATACTAATTCTACTGCCCAAAAACCGACAATAAAAAAACCGCCGGAATATCTCGCAGCGGTTTACAAAAATTGTACACAGTTAAGCGCTCCGCTGGTCTATAGCGAAATCCACCACCAATTTTGTACAAGTTTCTTATCCATGGGGAATAAATAGCCCTGATTTTGCAAAGACGCAAGCATTAAAATGAAAAGTAAAAAGGCAATTGACTCGCTGGAGCCAATTGCCTCTTAGTTGCCCCATGTTAAAAGCCGATCTTCGGGCGGGAGATCACGGCTAATAGGTATACATTGAGCGATTGGCACCTTAAGAAAAGCAGGGAAATCTCGGTGCCAAGCAACTTAATATATCTTAGGTTGCAAAGAATAAATAGCACACCCATTAGTTGTGGTCAACCATAAAATGCACTTTTTTGATGTATTTTTCTTAAAAAACACCAAAAAAGTGCATTTATATTTAATTGTTATTCTAATTAATTAAGACTTTCGTCTTATTTTCAAGATTTGCGCCCTATTTTTGTAGAACTTCTCTTATCTCTACTAGGTTTGAACGCACTCTTAAGATGTAAAATCCAAGAGTCGTTAAATGGGTAGGCATGATTGCACCGCTCTCATTACCATTAGAAACAATTAGTGGATCAATCTTCAACGCACTTACCATTTGCGCTTCCATATTATCCCACAAAGTACCTAAAGCACGTTTTTCGATAATGTCCTGAAAATCAACACGCGCAGCTTTGACAAAACCATAATAGGCATAAAGTTGCCCCTTCGCATCCAAGAAGACATTATCGGCGCGGGTATCAAACCAACCACCATTATATTGCTCTGCTCTATCTTTAATGGTTGCAGAGGCTGAGCCAATATCCTTAGCAATACGGTCTAGAAATTTACTTAAATTATCGGCTCGCGCATCAAAAACTGCCCCACACTGTGATAAACGCAAGTTATAATTCATCAATTTCTTACGCGCAGAGCGATAAGACCCCCAAGAAGTCTGCTTAAAACCAACTGGGTTTAAACCGATATACCAATTATGTTGATCGATTCGCAGATTGCCCTCAGCATCTTTTAAATCTTTATCAAATTGAGATGTACCGCGAATAAGCCCTAGATAATCGGCTATCTCACTGGAGGCGCGACTTATTGAACGATGTACGCCACGTTGAAAACTCGCCTTATTATCCAACCACGGGGTTGCATCCCAAGGAATGCCGAAAAAGCCAGCCTTATATAGAAGCTTTGCAGACATCCATTCATTTTGATTGACATTAAAATCAATCAGATTTTGTGCCACTTCAACAATGGCTGATGGTGCGCAGGTACGAGTGGTATCGCTACCGCCTTCAATAGCCACTTGCTCACCAGCTGAAATACTTCTGCCATTAAATGTTAGCTGCTCAGGATAGTTAATATCATAATTCCTGATCCATAGAGAATTCCACACAAAAAATAGATAGGGAACTACAATTATGAAAATGATAATACCAAGGATAATTTTTAATATGCCCGTTGAGCGTCTAAACCATGCCCAAAATGCAATGAAGGGCCAACATAACCAAGCAACAAACAGGCCGATAGTTTTGCCAATCCAGGCAAAAATTTGAGTTATAAAATTAATAATTGGATCTAACATTCTATCCCCTTGGTTCTTTAACCACTAAATTTGAAAAAAGCGCTTACGGTAAGCTGGTTTATCCTTAAAATAGGTATTTGCGATACGCATTACCACATATTTTCGATATTCTTCACCCCACCCCTCATAATCTTTATAAAAACTAGGTTTATTGAAAATGAAGCGGTGCAGGCTATCAAATGGCACAAACTCACTAATTAAGCGATTAACTAAATCACGTTCTGGGCTATCGGGATTGGCACGGGATAAGAGAAATAACGCCAGCGCATCCACATTATCCAAATCAATTTGTGACCAATTGGAAAGCTCCTGCTCTGCCCATTTTAAAAAGCCATAAGTACCATCGCGCTCAACCAAATCATGATTAGCGTTTAACCAATGGCTCAGCCATTTTTTATCAGCAGCATTAATTTCTGCCTCTGGCTCTGCCCAAGCAGCAAGCCATGCCGCCAACATTTCTATGCGATGCCCAATTAAGCCAGAACGCTCAACCCAAGAGCCTCTTGGCACTTCTATACGTTCACTGTCCAATAAAAAGCGATAAACCGCTTCTGCATCGTTAATATCCACATAATTCACCTGCCAAGGCCTAGTTTTCTTAAAGCCTTCTGCTTTGGGGTCGCCAATTACAGTAATTTTAGCATCATCTATAAACACATATAGGCCGCCAAAATGACTGGTCCAATATGTTTTATGTCTAAATCCTACAGAAGATGGCACCATCTTATTT
>CAKMZG010000054.1:9367-14057 GCA_929200335.1 uncultured Alphaproteobacteria bacterium
TGCGAATATCTCCGCAAGTCTTTGCAAGCTGCACCATTTTTTCCAACAGCGCATCATCTTGCCAAGCATATGGGTCTTGTAACAGTTGATCGCTTAGTCGGCGCAGCTCTATAGCCTGCCCAATCAAATCTTGAGAAGTGGTGAGTTTGAACTCAACCTTTTCAATAGAAAGTAGATCATCAAGCCTTTTTATACGAAAAACACTGTCTTCAATTTCGCCAAATAGCACATCCTTGATGGTAATGGCAGAAATTGAGCGTAGGTTTTCTTCAAAAAAACGATCCATCAAAACATCTGTGTTAGAAAAGGCCGTTTGCACAACTGGCAATTTGGCTTGATCAGGACTTAAAATGATGAACCTACGATTGATATCATGGGGATCAAGATAGTTTTGATCACCTAAGACCTCAGCTACTTCGGGAGAAAATCCCATTTTATCGATTTGAAAGTTTTTCAAGTCTATGGAGCGATGGCCAAAATAACCCAAGGCCTCATTATAGCGCGCAATTAAATGCGGCTCATCTACCAATAGTAGCCTGCCATATATCAATTGATGCTCTTGAAGGCGTTGCATTTATTTTCCCTCTGCCCATTTACCGCTTTGTTTCATCGCCTCAATCTCTCGAATGGCGCGTTCGCGTACCCGCTCATTGCGGATGACGTTTTCCACAGCAGCACTATCTGATTTATCCGTATAACGAAACTCACTATCGGCATAGCGGTTAATTTCTTGCATGACCATATCCATGGTGAAGGGTTGACGCATTTCTTCAATCATAGCTTTTTTCTCATCATAAGGTTTATGCATAAAGGCCTCAGGTGTTTCAAACCATTCATCAGGCAGTTCAATATCCATGGCACGCATTTTTATAGCATCAGTAATGTTTTTTATGGCACGGCCAGTAAAACGGGCTTCCACCTCTTTAATCTTATGCAGATAAAGTCCTACATCTCTAAGGGTTTTAGGCTCACCTACATCATTTAAAAAGCGATCATAAATCCGCATCAACCCCTCTTCTTGGGGCTTTGAATAATCAGCATAGGCATTATCAACCGCTTGCTGGATGGCTTGGGCTGCATATAGATCATGATCACCTAATGGAATTTCATGGTTTTTACCCACCAATAGGGCAAATATATCTATATAATCATCCGCTGTTTGAGGCCCATCCACTAGCCAACGTGCCCCTGCCCTTTGGCGCAACGCATCATCAACATTTTCAGGATAATTAGAAAACATACCAAAAGAACAATTGCCCCGCACCACTGTTGATGCACCAGCAAAGCTTTCCATCAGCACTGCTGTCACCTCTTGCTGACCAGCCGATGCTTTATCATCAGAGCGCTTTGCGGCCACCTGATCAATATCATCGATAGTGCCAAAGCCAATTGAGCGCGTAGACATCACATTATTTACAAAGCTCTTGCAGTTTTGGCCTGACTTACCTTGATATGATGAAATTTGATCCACACCAAAATTTTCATAATGAAATTGATAGCCTGCAACCTGACAATAGTCATTGATCATACCTGCAATCATTTGGATGAGAATTGTTTTACCCGTACCAGGTGCGCCATCGCCAATAAAGGTGAATAAAAAACCACCCAAATCTACAAATGGATTTAATTGACGGTCAAAATCATAGGCCATAATCATTTTCGATAATTTCATCGCTTGATATTTAGCAATATGGTTACCAATGATCTCATTCGGCTTTTTAAAATTCATGACCAAAGGTTTAGATTTACCAGCGCCCGTAGCTTCAAAACCGATAAGAGTAAAACCATCGCTATCAAGGCTAATATGGGTATTCTCAAAAGCACTGAGATGCTCAAAACGTGATTTACGCTCCATCAAGCCTTCAAGACAGCGCTCTGCATATTGATGCACATGGGCCGTGAGCATCTTATCGTCTTTTACTCCATCTATAGCATCTTGTAATCCTGCCAAAATAGATTTCAAACCATCATGAGCCGTATCAAAATTAAAATTAGCTTCTTCTATATCATTAGCCGCCTCGCCTTCAGTCTCAATCATTTGCTTAAGATAGGCAATAAACGCAAAGGAGGTAACAAAACTGGCTGATTGTTGAAGACTTTGAAAATTCTCTGCATCACTGCCACCTAGTGGACTTGCTGCATTTTTTTGTGATAAATCTTCAAGGGCAGTTTGTCGACCAAACACGTCCCCAATGGCAAGAGCAACTGCAATGCCGCGACGCACTTTGTATATCAAGGAATGTTGAGGGATGCTCAACATCTGATCGTCCGCCTTGACATTAGAAATAGCCGCTATAAGTTCGACCTCACGCGCCTTCTTTAAATTACTGGTAGAGACCGTCGATACAAACCGCCGTCTTGTTCCAGCAAGCGCAGTTGAAGATTTGCCATCTGAAGTTTCACTCACCACACAACGGGTTACCAAACTTTGAGCCGCATTTAAATGCTTGGCAATATCACTTTCGCTTAGAGTTGTAAGACTTGCATCCATTGTTTTCCCCTTAAATTGTCAATTCTTTAAAGATGGCTAATCACATTGCCACCCGCAAGAATATGAGTTTCATAGCCATTAAAAATTTCATCATGGTCATCACTGGCAAAGATTGCTTGATAAGCCTCATGCGGCACCAAAGCATGGCGCTCAAAATTAGAAACACCTTGTCGAGCACATTCCAAATCATCGGTATTAATATGAAACTCATCCCGCGCTGGAGAGCCACCCCATAATCCGCGCTTTGCTGGTTTTTCATGAAGCGAATAAAGCTCCTGCATTGTCCATGTCATCAACCAAGCATTTTCGGGCTGATTAACTTTATCTAGGATTTTCTCAACTATTTTACCATGACTTGTCACACCAGCAGAATAAAATGGCCCCAAAACAAATCTGCGTAATTGTTTAGGGTGGAGCGTATCAAAGTCATGATCAAGATTGGTTGCAATGGTAGAAAGGGTTAGACCGTAGGATGAATTTTTCTCGCAAAATTCGTCAAACTGCTGTGCCAGTTCAGGATTTAGCAAGCCATCAACGGGCAATTGCACCTCGACATTGGGATCCAGCTTACCATGTTTATCAATAATATGAGATGCTAATTTTTTTGATGAATCCTCAACTGCCAATACATAGACCAGCGGCAGATTAGCCACCCCATCAAACGCCCCCCAATGGACAATGTAGTAAGGCCGCTTTGTCCTTGGATTAACCGATAGTTTGACTGTGCGCGGCAATACCAGTGGCGAAAACACCTTCTCACCCTTTAGCTCTTCATAATAAAGCCGCTCAGCAATAGCTTTTTGCAGCGCTTCAGGTTTTTTCTTTTTAGTAAAGATATAATCCACCATATCCGCACGCAGTTCGGCATCGCTTGGAATAGTCTTTAACTTCTCTTCGATGCGGCCACGATCATTTTCCAAATCAAGCACATGCTGGAAAATAGGAAAACCACTTTCCGCTTGAGAAATAGCAAAACGATCTACAAAGCTCACCTGATTACGCCATGCAGACATAGAACCCTTTAAACGCCCTAAATAGAAATCAACAATCGCACCAATCAAATCATGATTATAAAGGGGGGATGTCTCTTCATTTAAAAAAGCATCAAGACCCGCAAGTGCTCCATCCATGGAAGCAAAATATCGTTCAACTTTTGATTGTGTCATTTAACCCATAATTTCCATTATTTATTCTAGAGCTGATGCGTTTGAATGAATTCAAAACGCCGCTCTAGATTCCTTAATTTGCACGAATAGTTATCATTTAAGTGTTTCCACTTAAATGATACACCCGCCAATGCCTTTTCAACTTTATGTTAGCCATATTGCACCATGTTCAACAATTAAAACAATCCCCAAAACAAGTACAATAGACCAAATAATCTTATGAAACCTGTCTGCTGGAATTCTTTGGTTAATCCACTTTCCCAAAAACAGCATGGCAATGGAGGGCAATATTGCATAGCTAAAACTGGCATAAAATTGCCCAGTCCAAAGCCCTGCATAGTAATGTCCAAAAGCCGCAATCGCGCAGGTGGGGAAAAAGAACCCTGCCATAATGGCGCGAAATTTAATTGGCGACCAATGACGCAATCTGCCAAACATGGCGACAGGCACACCGTTCATATTAAAAGCTCCGCCTAAAATACCGCCAATAAATCCAAAGAAACCGCCCCATGGTTTAGGAATATTCTTATCGTCCAAGTTCACAAAGATCGTAAATAACGAAAAAGAGATTATAACCGCACCTAAAATACTCAAAACCATAGACTGATCTAATTGTGTTAACCCATAAATGCCTATGGGCGAACCAATAAAACAGGAAACTATAAGCAATGCTGTTTGCTTCCAATCAATTATTTTAAATTCAATCACACACATAATGAAACTAAATATAGTCGCAGCAGCCGTTAAAACTGGCACCCCTAGTTTTAAATCTGTGATCATACCTAAGATTGGTACCGCAAAAATGGCATCTCCAAAGCCGAAGCTAGAGCGCACCAATAATGCAAGCGTTATGATGAGCGCTACCCATATCTCAGGATTATCCATTAAACAAACCCTTTAAGGTAAATGCGCATGCCAATTATAGTGGGCGTAATGCTTTAGCTATAATCAGCTTTTTGATGTTTATCCATCACCTCATGGAAACGACGAGCAAAAGCATCATCAGCCAATTGCTTGCGGCGCTGAATATCTT
>CAKMZG010000055.1:0-12143 GCA_929200335.1 uncultured Alphaproteobacteria bacterium
ACTCTATATTGCCACATCGCAGAGTTATGACGACGAAATGAGCGAACGTATCAAACAACATCAGGCTCAGCGTGGTAATGATTGGGCATTGGTTGAAGAGCCAATAAATCTTACAAAAATTCTACCTCAATATGCCAATGAGAATACGTGTGTTTTAGTAGATTGCTTAACCCTATGGGTTACCAACCTAATGATGCAAAATAGGGATGTGGATACCGAGTGTGATCGATTGGTGGAATGCCTTAAGGCTTTGCCAGCATCATCACAAATTATCTTGGTCTCCAATGAAGGAGGACAGGGCATTGTGCCAATGGAAAAAATGGCGCGTGATTTTCGCGATCATGCTGGCCGTCTACATCAAAAATGCGCAGCAGCTGCTAACCACGTTTGGTTTATCACAGCTGGTTTGCCTCAAAAATTAAAATAAAATATTAGGAAAAGTCATATGCAAAATCAAAAAATACCTGCGACAGTAATAACCGGATTTCTAGGCGCTGGTAAAACCACACTTATCCGTAATCTTTTGCAAACAGCAGAGGGTAAACGTATAGCGCTCATTATTAATGAATTTGGTGATTTGGGTGTTGATGGCGATGTTTTAAAAGGCTGTGGCATCGAAACTTGTACTGAAGATGATGTTGTTGAACTTACCAATGGCTGTATCTGTTGTACGGTTGCCGATGATTTTGTGCCTACAATGAAAGATTTACTAGAGCGTAATCCTAGGCCAGATCATATTGTTATTGAAACCTCTGGTCTTGCTTTGCCGCAGCCGCTTGTAAATGCGTTCAATTGGCCGGAAATCCGCGAGAATGTAACCGTTGACGGAGTTGTGACGGTAGTTGATGGCGCTGCTGTTAAGGATGGGCAATTTGCCTCTAATGTTGCAGCCGTAGAAGCTCAACGCCAAGCGGATGAGGCACTGGATCATGAAAGCCCATTGGAAGAGCTTTTTGCAGATCAAATTACCTGTGCCGATATGATTGTAATTTCAAAATCTGATCTGCTAGACGCTACTGCATTGGCAGATGTTGAAAAAACAGTTTCGGAAAAAACAGCACGCAATATGCGCTTTATTCATTCCAAAATGGATGCGCTTCCATCTGCAAAGCTTCTATTAGGTCTTGGCGTGGGGAGTGAGGCTGATATGAAAGCAAGACTTTCTCGCCATGAAGCAGAGCATGAAGCTGAACATGAGGCGGCGCATAAAAAAGCCCATGAAGATGGTGTTGAACATGACCACCATCTAGATGGTCACCATCACCATCACCATCACCATCATCATCATGACCATGATCATGATGAATTTGAAAGTTTTATGGTTGCAGGTGGCGCAATTACAGACATTGATGGCTTTAAGGCCACACTAAAGCAGATCATTGAAGATCACCAAATTCTGCGCCTCAAAGGCTTTGTTGAAGTGGCTAATAAGCCTATGCGCCTTGTGGTGCAATGTGTAGGATCTCGCATTGAGGCATATTTTGATCAAGACTGGGGCAGCGAAACGCCTAAAAGCCAATTGGTTGTCATTGGTCTTGAGGGATTAAAGCAATCTCAAATAGATGCTGAGATTAAAGCAATCTGTAAGTAGAAAAGCAGAGTTGGCAGGATTTGATATGCATTTACTCTTAGCACAAAAGGGCGCCATTGCCGATAATGATGAAGCTATAGACCTTGGTCAATCGACGGGCGATATTTTGTTCCTATCCAGTGCGGATACTGAAATATCAAGCCTTGCCAATGCCCAAAATAAGCACGTTGAAAATGAAGGTGGCAAAAATAAAGCGGTGCCGAGTTTGCGCCTTGCTAATCTTATGACGCTTTCGCATCCTATGTCTATTGATGTTTATGCAGAGAAAATGATTGCCTCTTCTAAACTTATTGTTTTGCGTGTGCTGGGCGGTAAACCCTATTGGTCGTATGGCATTGAGAAATTTTTCTCAATCGCCCGCGCTCACAATGTACCAATTGCAATTCTGCCTGGGGATGATAAGCCTGATGCTAGTCTAGCGCCTTATAATTCGGTGGGTGAGGCTGATCAATTAGCGCTTTGGCATTATTTGATCGAGGGCGGTGAACAGAATATGTTGCGCTTTTTGGCTTGCGCTAAAGCAATCATCGAAGATGCAGAACGTCCGGAATCGGCTACACCTCTTTTAAAGGCAGGGCTATATTGGCCAAAAGAGGCTGCGCCTGATATCAAAATACTGAAAGAATCATGGATAGAAGGCGCGCCAGTGGTTGCCATCAGCTTTTATCGCGCCTTACTACAATCTGGAACTTTAGAGCCTATTGATGCATTAATTGCGGCAATGCAAACAAGGGGAATAAACCCGCTTCCTGTCTTTTTATCTTCCTTAAAAGATCCCATTTCAGTTGAAACGCTTTCACTTCTATTTGATGAAATAAAGCCGAATGTGGTTGTAAATCTCACTGGGTTTGCGGTTTCAAACCCAAATGAAGCCCATAAAGGTACTGTGTTGGAGCAAAACGGCGCTGTAGTCTTACAAGCGATTTTAGCTGGTGGTAGTCATGAGCAGTGGCTAAGCTCCGATCAAGGCTTGTCTGCGCGTGATTTAGCAATGAATGTTGCGCTTCCCGAAGTTGATGGGCGCATATTATCTCGTGCTATTGCATTTAAAGATGCTAGCCAATTTGATGAGCAGGTTGAAGCTAATGTAGTAAAGCATAGTCCTGATGAAAATCGCGTGGCCTATGTAGCTGAACTCGCTGCAAATTGGGCGAAGCTGCAACGTACTAAGGCTAAGGATCGTAATATTGCGCTGATCATGGCCAATTATCCCAATCGCGATGGACGCTTGGGCAATGGGGTTGGTCTTGATACGCCGCAATCTATGATAAATATGTTTAAAGCCATGAATGATGCAGGGTATGATATTAAGGCTTTTCCTGAAAATAGTGATGAGCTTATGTGCCTTATTCAAGAAGGCCCTACAAATTCGGGTAATGATGGGCGCTTAATTCGTGAAGTGATTTCTCTAAATGATTACAATGACTTTTTTGAAAATCTTCCTGAAGAGCTTCAAAAAGAATTAATTGAGCGTTGGGGTGATCCTAAGGATGATCCTTATTTTATTGAGGAACAATCTGGTTTTGCCTTACCACTCATGCGGTTTGGGAAGGTGATGGTGGGTATTCAACCAGCGCGTGGTTATAACATTGATCCAAAAGAAACCTACCATTCGCCTGATCTCGTGCCACCCCATGGTTATCTCGCCTTTTATGCATATTTACGAAATAATTTTAATGCCCATGCCATTGCTCATATGGGAAAGCATGGCAATTTAGAATGGTTGCCCGGTAAAGCGCTTGCCTTATCAAAGAAATGCTATCCCGAAGTCATTCAAGGTGCTTTGCCTCATATTTATCCGTTTATTGTCAATGATCCGGGTGAGGGGACACAAGCCAAGCGACGAACATCAGCGGTAATTATTGATCATCTCACCCCACCCTTAACGCGGGCTGAAAGTTATGGGCCTTTGAAGGATTTGGAGGCTTTGGTAGATGAATATTATCTTGCAGTTGGCACAGATCCAAGGCGCACAGAATATTTAAAGCGCGAGATTATGAATTTAGTGCGAGACATTGGCCTCGATGAAGATGCTGGAATTAAAAGTGAAGATGACGAAGAAGATGCTTTTGAAAAGCTTGATGCTTACTTATGTGATTTAAAAGAGATGCAAATCCGCGATGGATTGCATTGTTTTGGTGCGGCTCCTGAGGGAGAATTAGCTCGCGATCTTTTGGTTGCACTTGTCCGTGTTCCAAGAGGTATGGGCGAGGCAGGCAATGCCTCATTACACCGTGCTTTAGCCAATGATATGGGGCTTGATTTTGATCCTTTAAATTGTGAAATGGCCAAGCCTTGGCAAGGAGCGCAGCCTGAGCTTTTATCTCAACAAGATGATAGTCCATGGCGCACCCATGGGGATACGGTTGAACGTATTGAGATTTTGGCGCAGGCGCTCGTGATGGGCGAGGTGCATCTGCCTATAGAGTTTGAGCAGTCTCATAAAGTGATGCAGCATATTAAAGATAATCTTGAACCAAAGCTTAATTCATGTGGTGATCAAGAAACTCAAGGCTTTTTAACGGCTTTAGAGGGTAAGCATGTCATGCCTGGGGCTTCTGGAGCGCCAACCCGTGGCCGAGAGGATGTTTTGCCCACAGGACGCAACTTTTATTCGGTGGATAGCCGTGCAGTGCCGACACCTGCTGCATGGAACTTGGGGCAAAAATCTGCCGAATTGCTCATCAAACGCTATCGTCAAGATAATGGGGAATGGCCATCTTCTTTTGGTTTGTCCGCTTGGGGGACTTCAAACATGCGTACTGGAGGCGATGATATTGCCCAAGCTTTTGCTTTGATTGGGGCAAAACCTACTTGGGATCATGCATCACGGCGTGTAACGGGCTATGAGATTATACCACTGGCTAAATTGTCCCGCCCGCGTGTGGATGTGACCCTTCGTATTTCGGGATTCTTTAGAGATGCTTTTCCTGCGCAAATTGCATTGTTTGATCAAGCAATCCGAGCAGTTGGGGCTTTGGATGAGGTGCAATTTGATAATCCCATTGCTCATCGTATGAATGATGAAAAAAAGGACTTAATTGCATCTGGTCATGATAATAGCGAGGCTGAACTGCGTTCAGGCTTTCGCATTTTTGGTTCAAAGCCCGGTGCTTATGGTGCAGGACTACAGGCGCTAATGGATGAAGATGGTTGGCGTGATCGCACAGATTTGGCAGAGAGTTATTTAACTTGGGGAGCTTATGCCTATGGGGCTAAGGCAGAAGGCCAACAAGAGCGCAAAGGTTTTGAAACGCGATTGAAATCTGTCGAAGCTGTTGTTCATAACCAAGATAACCGTGAGCATGATCTTCTTGATAGTGATGATTATTATCAATTTGAAGGTGGAATGACAGTTGCTGTTGAAACTCTTAAGGGCGAACGTCCACGGGTTTATCATAATGATCATTCAAGGCCAGAAAATCCAAAGATTCGCAGCTTGGAAGAAGAAATTGCAAGGGTTGTGCGTGGTCGCGTAATAAATCCTAAGTGGATAAAAGGTGTGATGCGTCACGGCTATAAAGGGGCTTTTGAGATGGCCGCAACCACTGACTATCTTGTAGCTTTTGGCGCAACAACAGGGGCGGTTAAAGATCATCATTACGACGCACTTTATCAAGCTTATTTGGTGGATGAGGAGGTTTTGGGCTTCTTGCAAGATAAAAACCCTGAATCTTTAAAGGAAATGGCACAAAAATTATTACAGGCAATTGAGCGCGGCCTCTGGACAGCGCGGTCAAATTCAGCCAAATTTGAATTAGAGCGAATTATAAGAGGAGCCACAGATGGCTGAGAAATCAGATAAGTTAGCACACCTTAGTGAAGAGCAATTGAATGCACGTCATGCTGAAAAAATGAAAAAGAAGAAGGCTGCTCGTGACAAAATCATCGCAACCAAAACTATTGAAAAAGGCTTAACCATAGTTCATACAGGCAAGGGCAAGGGTAAATCTACTGCTGCTTTTGGTATGGTGTTTCGTGCACTTGGCAATGGCATGAAGGTTGGCGTTGTACAATTTGTTAAAGGCAAATGGGGTACTGGGGAGCGTAATGTTTTGGATAAATTTCCAGATCAGGTTACTTTAGCTACCATGGGTGAGGGCTTCACTTGGGAAACCCAAGATCGAGAGCGTGATATAGAAGCCGCTCAAGCTGCATGGGAAAAAGCCAAAGAAATGATCATGGATGATGATCTTGATATGGTACTATGCGATGAGTTGAATATTGTGCTTCGATATGATTATTTAGATGTCAATGAGATAATTAATACATTAAAAAACAAGCCTCAAATGAAACATGTCATAATCACAGGGCGTAATGCTAAAGACGAATTGATTGAGTTTTCAGATTTGGTTACTGATATGACCATGGTAAAACACCCCTTTAGATCTGGGGTTAAAGCGCAAGTGGGCATTGAGTTTTAAAAGCGCAAGAATGAAACATTAAGAGGGTAGCTATGTTTACTTCAGTGGTAAATTTTTTAGAAAATATGACTTCAACGTTTAATGGGGAGGATCCTTCAGTTGTTGATCAAACTAAAATTGCGATCACAGCTTTATTGTTTCAGGTGATTCCAATTGATGGTATTGTGCGGGATGAAGAAAAACAGCGTTTAAACCAAATTCTTCGAGATGACTTCAAAGTTTCGTCTGATGATTTGAATGCTTTAATTGAACGTGCGAAAAGAGAACATTTTGATACTGGCGGTCTTTATCCGTTTACTCAACATTTGGTTGAACATTGCACAAAATCACAACGCAAGCATATTGTTTTTGAAATGTGGCAAATTGCTTTATCAGACAATGAGTTACATGAAATGGAAGAAGCTCTAATTGAGCGCACTGCTGAACTTCTGGGCGTCGATACTGCACATCCATTACTGCTTAATTAAGAAATTTCATATCAAAATTATAAGTCGCAAATGATTGCATTCTAGTCGGTGTTTGGTGTTGACCCATCTGCCTAAAATCAATAGAGTTCTGTTTAGACGGCGCCTTGTTAAAGGCTGGAAAAGATTTCGGTGCGATCGACTCAATTCGAGGGTCAAGTCTGAAGCTGTTTCGGTTGATGCTATGAACAAATTGGGATTTCCTAATTTGTAGATTGAGCAATGATCTGGCGCTCTTTAAAACTATTATCGCTGGAGAGCATCATGAAAAAAATCTTGAAAATTACAACCTTATCTGCTTTGACAATTGGAGCAACTGGCTTTGCATCGCAAGCGTTTGCTCATGCGGGTCATGTGCATGAACATGCTGGCCATAGCCATTATATTGCTATTGCAGCTTGCGTGGTTGCTGGTGGCTTTGCTGTTTATTTGGTAGCTAAATCCTTAAAAAAGCGCGCTCAGATAAAAACTAAACGTGCTGTTTAATGGCAAAGGCTGAAAAACTCGGCATTATGGTATGTGGACATGGTAGCCGCAATCAAAATGCTATGCGCGAATTTTCAAAAGTTGCAGAAGGTTTGAAAAAACTACGTCCCGATATGCCCGTTGAATATGGCTACTTGGAATTTGCGAATCCTGTGATTCATTATGGTCTTGATAAGTTGCGCGAACAGGGTGTTACTCACGCTTTGGCAGTGCCTGGTATGCTTTTTGCAGCAGGCCATGCAAAGAATGATATTCCATCTGTTTTGAATACCTATGCCAATCAATATGATGATTTTAAAGTCACCTATGGCCGTGAATTAGGTGTTGATCTAAAAATGATCCGTGCCGCTGGTGATCGCATTCAAGAGGCTATCGATGCTTGTGATACTGAAGTGCCGGCGCATGAAACCCTTTTGATGGTTGTTGGTCGCGGCGCTTCAGACCCTGATGCTAATTCAAATGTTTCCAAGGTTATGCGTATGCTTTGGGAAGGTAAGGGCTTTGGTTGGGGTGAAACTTGTTATTCTGGCGTGACCTTCCCATTGGTTGAGCCTGGTTTAGAACATGCTGCA
Source organism: uncultured Alphaproteobacteria bacterium (assembly GCA_929200335.1). Taxonomy (GTDB): domain Bacteria; phylum Pseudomonadota; class Alphaproteobacteria; order Rhizobiales; family Rhizobiaceae; genus CAKMZG01. Next base: position 7,538 of record CAKMZG010000055.1, read on the forward strand.
AAATTGGGTTATAAGCGTATAATAGTCTTCCCATATTTCTTATTTACAGGTGTATTGGTGAAACGCATTTTCTCTTATACGGATGAAGTTGCAGCGCGCCATCCAGATATTGAATTTGTTAAAGCATCCTATCTAAATGACCATCCATTGGTAATTGAAACGTTCAATGATCGCGTTAATGAGATTATTGAAGGTCAAAATTTAATGAATTGTCAGATGTGTAAATACCGTGAGCAAGTTCTAGGCTTTGAAGCTGATGTTGGCATGGCGCAAGAAAGTCACCACCATCATGTAGAGGGAATTGGTGGCGGTTTGGAAGATTGTCCTTGTAACGGCGATTGTGATGCTTCTTGCCGTGATGAGGAGTTTTGTAAAGCCCACGGTCTGCCGTGGACGCCTTTACATAGCCATGATCATTCTCACGATCATTCTCATGGGCATGATCACAGCCACAGCCACGATCACGATCACGAAGATGGCCATCATCATCCACCATATCCCCATGCTGATCATCCCCATGGTCCAAATAGCATGAAAAAGAAATAGTGATTTGATGTCTGGTTTTGATTACATCAGTGATCCCAAAGAAATTTATAATGACAGCTTTGCACAAATTCGCGCAGAGGCTGATCTTGGTAAATTTTCATCAGATGAACAAGAGATTGCTATTCGCATGATACATGCTTGCGGCATGGTAGATCTTGTCGATGATTTGATGTTTTCTAACGATGCGGTAACATCTGGTAGAGCGGCTCTTGCCGATGCAGGGGCAATCTTTTGTGATGTTGAAATGGTAAAAGCTGGAATTATTAAGCGGCTCTTGCCCAGAGATAGTGCAATTATTTGCAGCCTTAATGACAAAGGCGTGCAAGAAAATGCCGTTGAACTTGGTACGACACGCTCTGCGGCAGCAGTTGAGTTTTGGCAAAAATACACCGATGATTTTGAAAAGTCGATCATTGTTATTGGCAATGCGCCAACGGCGTTGTTTCATTTATTGGATGAGATTGCAGCGGGCCATCCAAAGCCTGCGCTTATTATCGGCTGCCCTGTGGGCTTTGTAGGGGCAATGGAATCAAAGGACGCTTTGATTGCAAATGATTTGGATATTCCTTTCATAGCTCTTAAGGGGCGCCGTGGTGGCTCTGCTATTGCTTGTTCAGCATTAAATGCATTGGCTGGAGGGCTAGGCTAATGGAGCAGCTTGACACCAAGAAATGGCTTTATGTGATAGGCTTAGATGCGGCTGATACAACATTTCCTGAAACCCATAATGCTGATTTAATCGTGGGTGGTGTGCGCCATTTAGAGCTATTAAAAGCAAATGGCTCAGTTGCTGGCGAACTGATGACATGGAAAAGCCCTTTAACCGATACAATCGTTGATATCCTAGCTTTTCGAGGTAAAAAGGTTGTTGTTTTGGCAACGGGTGATCCGCAATATTATGGCATTGGGGTAACGCTTTCCAAGCATGTGGATATTAATGAGATGGAAATTAGGCCGGCACGCTCTGCATTTTCCCTTGCTGCATCGCGTTTGGGTTGGGCGCTCTCAGAAGTCGAGTGTTTAACATTGCACGGCAGGCCGCTTGAAATGCTCTTGCCTCATTTGCAACCTTGCGCCAAGCTTTTTGCTTTGTCGCACGATAAGACAACGCCTAAATTGGTAGCTGAGATGTTGGTGGAGCATGGTTATCGTGAGGCTACCATACATATTTTGGAAAATATGGGCGCAAAATCAGAGCGCCACTTAAGCACTAGCGCGCAAGATTTTGATTTTGAAGATTTAGCTGATCTCAATACACTAGCCATAGAAATTCCTAATCGTAATCATACTGCATTTTTACCGCGTTATACATCACTGCCCGATGATGCTTTTCAAAGCGATGGTCAATTGACCAAACAAGAAGTCAGGGCTGCGACCCTATCTGCGTTAAAACCTTATCGTCATGCTACCCTTTGGGATGTGGGGGCTGGGTGTGGTTCTATTGCCATTGAATGGATGCGTATGGATAAAACCATGAAGGCGATAGCCTTTGAACATCAAGCAAAACGCATAGAGTTGATTAAACAAAACAGAAAGCACCTAGGCGTGCCACTTCTAAAAGTGGTTGAGGGCGATGCGCTTGAGATGATTGAGGCTTATGATTCTCCTGATGCCATTTTTATTGGTGGCGGCATTACCCTTGAGGGGCTATTTGAAGCCTGTTTTGAAAAATTAAAGCAAGGTGGAACCTTGGTTGCCAATGTAGTAACTGCAGAATCAGAAGCCAAGTGTTTTGAACTTTACAAAGCTTACGGTGGTGATCTTACCAGAATAGCCATATCACGAGCCAAGCCTGTGGGAAAATTCACAGGTTGGGAGAGTTTAATGCCAGTAACGCAGTTTAGAATAAAAAAATGACACAATTTAAAATAACAAAATGCGGAAAGCGATAAATTATGAGCGGTAAATTATATGGCTTAGGGCTTGGACCTGGTGATCCTGAGTTAATCACTTTAAAAGCGCTCAATATTATTAAGCGCAGCAGTGTGATTGCCTATCCTGCACCTGATGATGGTGAGAGCTTTGCCAGATCCATAGTGGCTGAGCATATAGACGAATCTCAATTAGAAATCCCGATTGTTATTCCTATGAGACGTGAGCGCTATCCAGCTCAACAAGTGTTTGATGAGGCTTGCAAGAAGATACGTGGACATCTTATTTCTGGTTCTGATGTTGTCGTACTATGTGAAGGCGATCCTTTTTTTTATGGTTCCTTCATGTATGTTTTTGAACGTTTGCAAGATGAGTTTGAGTGCGAGATAGTTCCAGGCATTTCATCAATCATGGCTTCAAGCAGCGTTTTGCAACGCCCTATGGCTGCACGCAATGAAAGCGTAATTATTATTCCAGCCCCGCTTGATGATGAAGAGATTTTGCGCCGCATGGCCGTTGCGCAATCCATTATATTTATCAAAGTAGGGCGGCATCTGGCACGTATTCGTTCTCTCATTGAAAGTCAGGGGCTTTTGGATAAGGCGGGTTATGTAGAGCGCGCAACTCTGCCTAATCAAAAATCCATGCCGCTCAGTGATTTTAACGAAGAAACTGCGCCTTATTTTTCTATTCTATCAATTTACAAAGGGGATGAACCTTGGCCGCTAAAAAAATAACATCTATTGAGATGGCTCGAGAAATAGCGATCATCATTATTAATGATCAAGATTTACCCTTAGCTGAACAAATTAAAGCTAACCTTGTGAGTAGCTCATTGCCTAACGGCGCCATCTATAATGTAAAAGGTGATGTTGCAAATTCTATTCAAGCGCATTTTAAGAAGGGGAGTGCTATTATTGCCGTACTTGCTTCTGGTGCTTTGATCAGAATTTTGGCGCCTATGCTAAATGACAAGCACAATGAACCACCGGTTCTAACGGTAGGCTGTGATGGTAAGAGCATTGTGCCTCTATTGGGTGGTCATCATGGAGCTAATGATTTGGCACGAGAGCTTGCAGGTAAACTAGAGGCTCATGCTGCCATCACAACAGCAGGAGATTTGAAATTTAATATAGCGCTTGATCAACCACCAGAGGGTTACGTTTTAAGTCATCAAAATAATGTTAAGCAATTTATGGCTAGATTGCTTTCTGGGGAAGATGTCTCTATTCCTGAATCTGTAAAATGGTTAAATAGCAGTAGTTTGCCGGCTAATTCTAATGCATCACTTAAGATAAGGGTGTCTGAATCCATAGAATCTCCATCGGATGATATTTTGTTGTATCACCCTAAAACATTGGTTCTGGGCATGGGATGTGAGCGCGACACTTCAAGTGAAGAGGTGATAGAGTTAGCAGAAGAAACGTTGAAAGCGGCTAATTTAGCAAAGGCATCAATTGCATTTATTGCTTCCATTGATTTGAAAGCCGATGAGGTGGCGCTCCATGAAGCAGCTAAACATTTTGGGGTGCCAATCCGATTTTTTGATAAAGAGGTATTAAATGCCCAACGTGAAAAATTGAAAAATCCATCTGATGTGGTTTTTGAAGAAGTTGGTGTTTATGGCGTTGCTGAAGGTTCCGCATTGGTTGCATGTGATGAATTGCATGTTGAAAAACAAAAATCTAAACGTGCAACTTGCTCGATTGGACGTGCAGGGGCTCCAATTGACCCTGAAGTATTTGGTCGTATTCAAGGCCATGTCTCTATCGTAGGTTTAGGTCCAGGTGATACGCGCTGGCGCTCAAATGAGGCTAAGACGCTGGTAGCTCATGCAACGGATTTGGTGGGGTATTCGCTTTATCTCGATTTGCTGGAAGATGAAGCAGAAGGTAAGACGCGACATGATTTTGATTTAGGAAAAGAAGAAGATCGTGTGCGCCATGCTTTGGAATTAGCGGGTGAGGGCAAGAATGTTGCTCTTATTTGCTCAGGCGATCCTGGGATTTATGCCATGGCAACACTTGCCTTTGAATTGTTGGAACATGGTGGCTTATCAGAACCTGCGCAAAGAGTAAGTGTGCAGGTCTCCCCTGGCATTTCAGCACTTCAAGGAGCGGCAGCACGCGCTGGTGCGCCATTGGGGCATGATTTTTGTACCATTTCGCTTTCTGATTTACTTACACCG
>CAKMZG010000055.1:12153-13859 GCA_929200335.1 uncultured Alphaproteobacteria bacterium
GCCATTGAGCGGCGCATTAAAGCGGCTAGCGAGGGTGATTTTGTGATTGCCTTTTATAACCCCGTATCAAAACGCCGCCGCACACAGCTTGCCCATGCTAAAGAGGTTCTTCTGCAACACCGTCCAAAAGATACGCCAGTGATTTTGGCGACTAATCTAGGGCGAGAAGGTGAGTATGTACGGTTCGTAGAATTAGAAACTCTTAATGTGGACGATGTGGATATGTTGACCGTTGTTGTGGTTGGCTCTAGTGAGTCGCGCAAAATGCAACAATTAGGCGGCAAAGAGTGGGTTTATACCCCACGCGGCTATTCAGACAAATCTACAACAGAGATGATAAAGAATTAGCTATTTAAAGCATAAAGAAGGATAACAGGCATGACAGTATATTTTATAGGTGCAGGACCCGGCGCGCCTGATCTTATTACGGTTCGCGGATTAAACCTCATCAAATCAGCGCCCGTATGCCTTTATGCGGGTTCATTGGTGCCACAAGAGATTGTGGATCATGCGCCAGAAGATGCGCATATCTTAGATACAGCGCCAATGAATTTGGATGAAATCATCGCTGAAATAAGAAAAGCCCATGATAGCGGCCATGATGTTGCTCGGGTGCATTCTGGCGATCCTTCGATTTATGGTGCTACGGCTGAACAAATGCGTCGCTTAGAGGATTTAGACATTGATTTTGAGGTTGTGCCAGGTGTGCCAGCTTTTGCAGGTGTAGCGGCAAGCCTTAAAACAGAGCTTACACTGCCAGAAATTGCTCAAACGATTATTGTTACCCGTACAGGCATGAAGGCATCTTCTATGCCCGATGGCGAACAATTGGAGATTCTTGGTCAATCTAAAGCAACCTTGGCTATTCATCTATCGATTCGTAATCTTGATTATGTGCGAGATACACTAACGCCTTATTACGGCGAAGATTGCCCCGTTGTTATTGCCTATCGTGCAACTTGGCCTGATGAGAAGTATTTTTATACAACACTCGCTGAAATGAAGGCTCTTGTTCGCGCTGAAAAAATCACCCGCACCGCTCTAATTATGGTGGGTAAGGTGTTTGGTGCGAAAAAATTTCGTGATTCTGCACTTTATGATTCTGAATATGCTCATGTTTTAAGAAATAAGGGTAAAAAGAAGAAATGATTTTCCTTAAATAGTATCTGTTGATGAGGTTTATCCCCATAGTTCACAGCTTCTTAAAATAAATGGTTCTTTCAGTTAAAACTAATACCCAAAGGAGATATATATTATTAATATGTATCCCTTTTATGCATTGACAGGTTGTATTTTCTTTGACATGTTGGGCACAACGGGCACATACGATAGATCCACATAAAAATAAGTTGTGTGATTTGACTTATGCAACTTTTAATTTTATATTTTGGTGGTGTTGACGAATCGGCACCCAATAAAAAAGGGTGCTGAATAAATCAGCACCCTTTTTGTGTTCGATTCAGGCCATCGATACAAAGCATCAATGCACTAAACCTTACAGTTCACACGTAATGTATAGGGTATTGTATTTTTTTTAACAAGGCCTGCATGAAAGGATTTTTCACTTTGAAAGATCAAAGAAGGGCGAGAAGCCCACGACTAACTGTGTTAATTGCTGCGGAGATTAAATACCTATGGCAAAACACTAATCTCAATCAAGCGCAAATAGCTGCTAAACTTGGTGCGCTTAACCAAGGGCGTGTCAG
>CAKMZG010000056.1:0-6113 GCA_929200335.1 uncultured Alphaproteobacteria bacterium
AGGCTACGCAACTTACTCAATATTTAGTTATTTATGAGCTATGAAATAAATAGGCATATTTGCTAAATATGCTGAAATTTATACTTTATTAAACTTAATCTAGAGTTAATTTTTTTGATAAAATTATAGATCTATAGCGTTTAAATTATCAAAAAAAACGCGGCTAAAATTAGCCGCGCTTTTAATACTGCTTTGATTGAATGCCTATTGATGAAGCGCTAAGCATGAAATTGATTTCTTTTTCAATTGCTGACAAGTGCGTCTTGCTTCTGCCTTTGATTTAAACCCTGCATAACGTACACGATAAAATTCTGCACTGCCTTTTGTTACTTGTTGGGTAAAAGGTTCAGCCGATGCGATAAGAGCAGGCGCGTTCTTAGCAACTTTTTGATGTACAGAGCGTGCTGCTTTTAAGCTTGGTACTGCTGCAATTTGAATGAGCCAGCCGGTTTTTGGTTTTACAACTTCAATCTCTACCGGTCTAATTTTTTCAACGGGTAGGGGCTTAGCTTCTAGCATTGCAATGGTTTGGGTTAAGCTTGAGGGTTTAGCAGTAGGTTTAGCTTTAGGCTTAGGTGCTTGAAGCGCCGCAACAGCTATATCATTGCTTGGTCTTGTTGGTTTGGCTATTGCAGAGACTAGGGCAGGTCTTGCCGTTGGGGTTGGCAGATTTTTAGAAGGAATTGATTTTAAAGCAACTTGCGTAGTTTTTCCTGATTTTAGTAGTGGCTTATGTCTAGCCACAAGTAGGCGCTTTTTGCTTTTGCGATTAGAGGCTTTACGCAAATATTTGCGAATAAGGCGGGTCATGGTGGCATTGCGAGAGCCGCCTGATTTTCCACCCATAACTACTGCTACAATGCGTCGATTACCAACACCCACAGATGTCACCAAATTAAAGCCAGAAGCGCGAGTATAGCCAGTTTTAATGCCATCAACACCTTTGACTCGGCCAAGCAATTTATTGTGATTGCCATAGCGGCGCTTACCAAACTTAAACATGCGGGTTTTAAATACATGATAATAACGTGGGAAATGTTCACGAAGTGCAAGGCCTAAGGTCGCCATATCTTTGGCGGTCGTATATTGATGTCTATTAGGCAAACCACTGGCATTGCGAAAAACCGTGTTGCGCATACCCAATTGACGTGCTTTCTTGGTCATCAGTCTTGCAAATCCGCTTTCGCTGCCGCCGATTTTTTCCCCTACCGCTGCTGCAACATCATTGGCAGATTTGGTTACAAGCGCATAGATTGCATCTTTAACAGAAATGGAGCGCCCAGGTCTGATGCCTAATTTTGATGGTGGGCGAGATGCTGAATATTTGGAAAATTTGATGCGAGAGTTTAAACGCAATTTGCGCTGTTCTAAGGCTTCAAAAACCATATAAAGGGTCATCATTTTAGTTAATGAGGCAGGATATCTGCGCGCTGTGCCATATTTTGAATATAGTACTTTGCCTGTATTGGCGTCAATTACATAGGCTGCATGTTTGGTTGCTGCTTGTGAAAATGTAACATTTAATGCCAATAAACCTATGATAATACTTAAGGGAAGCATCAAGGATTTAAAGTTTAATTTTCTTACTGTATTGAAATAATTGCGATTTTGCACGAAAATTGATCCCTTTACCGATTACCAAAGTCAAATTTCGTGACAGAATACAGATTTAGGGTTACTAAATTGATAATATTGCAGCAGAAGGGTGAATCAAATTTGCTTTTTATACTAAAGTTGTAATTTATAATAAAATTTGGAAAAAAATTATAGAGGCGCTTTTAATTGTGGTGCCCAATGCTTAAATAAGAAGCCAATTGCGGTTAGGGCTTGATACAATATTTTTAGCCGCTCAGATGTTTTGGGGTGTTTTTTTAGTGTTGTTTAATAATAATGCTGGAATTACTTGAGTTTTAAAGTTAATTTACATGGTGAAATGTACAATAAAATGATAAGTCAAAAAAATAATGATATAAATACTATTTTTTTTAAGAGGTGTGATGTTAATGCTCACCTTCAAGAAGCGAGTAGTGCTGTGAAAATTCATATGGCAGATGATGATAAGCGCCGTGACGATGACGAGGGTGGGCGCAACGATAATACTGTATTGTTGGAGCCAAAACAAAAGCTTAAGCGCCCAAGCCTATACCGAGTATTGTTGTTGAATGATGATTATACGCCCATGGAATTTGTAATTCATGTTCTTGAGCGGTTCTTTAATAAAACCCATGAAGAAGCAACTGAGGTTATGCTGCATGTGCATCATCGTGGTGTGGGTGAATGTGGTGTATATACATTTGAAGTTGCCGAGACCAAAGTCACGCAGGTGATGAACTTAGCAAAAGAGCATCAGCATCCCTTGCAATGTGTAATGGAGAAAAAATAGTACATCTTTATTCATAATCATTATTGAAATTTAGTGTTGCTATTCCCACATATTAAGAACACTAAAACAGTGCAGAATTATAGCCAAAGCATATTTGTATTTGGCAATAAATGGAAAGGTAACAACTATATGGCATCATTTACCAAGAGCCTAGAACACGCGCTCCATCAAGCGCTTACCTATGCCAATGAACGTGATCATGAATTTGCAACTTTAGAGCATTTATTATTAGCGTTGATTGATGATAAAGACGCGAAAAATGTCATGCGCGCGTGCAAGGTTAATCTGCACAAGTTAAAATCCAATTTGATGAATTATCTTGATACTGAATTGGATAGTTTAATCTCTGATGATGCTGATGATACAAAGCCAACCTCTGGCTTTCAGCGTGTTGTGCAGCGTGCTATCATTAATGTACAATCTTCCGGTCGTGAGGAAGTCACGGGCGCTAATATTCTCGTTGCTATTTTTGCTGAGCGAGAGAGCCATGCTGCATTTTTCTTGCAGGAGCAAGATATGACCCGCTATGACGCGGTGAATTACATTGCCCATGGCATTGCCAAGCGTGAAGGTGCCTCAGAGCCTCGTCCTATTAGTGGTATAGATGATGATACTATGCATAATGAGGATTTGGATGATGAAAATGATAGTGCATTAGCGGCCTATTGTGTTGATTTGAATGAAAAAGCAATGGCTGGTAAAATTGACCCGCTTATTGGGCGCGATAAAGAGCTGCGCCGTACCATTCAAGTGCTGTGCCGTCGCTCAAAAAATAATCCACTATATGTAGGTGATCCTGGTGTTGGTAAAACAGCTATTGCCGAAGGTCTTGCTAAGCGCATCGTTGAAAAGGATGTGCCTGAGGTGCTGTTAGATTGCACCATTTACTCGCTTGATATGGGTACTCTTTTGGCGGGGACCCGCCATCCGGGGGGTTTTGAAGAACGGTTAAAACAAGTGGTTAAAGAAATCACGGAAGATGAGGGGGCTATCCTCTTTATTGATGAAATTCATACAGTGATTGGTGCGGGCGCCACTTCTGGCGGTTCTATGGATGCCTCTAATTTATTAAAACCTGCCCTGGCTGGCGGCTCTATTCGTTGCATTGGCTCTACTACTTATAAAGAATACCGTCAGTTCTTTGAAAAAGATCGTGCGCTTGTGCGTCGCTTCCAAAAAATTGACGTTCATGAGCCCTCTCTTGATGAGGCCATTGATATTTTACGTGGATTAAAGCCATATTTTGAAGAGTTCCATGATATTAAATTCTCAGAAGAGGCTATTGTTAGCGCAGTGGAATTAGCAGATCGTTATATTAATGATCGTAAATTGCCCGATAAAGCCATTGATGTGATTGATGAAACTGGCGCAAGCCAAATGCTCTTAGCAAAAGATAAGCGCAAGACGGAAATTTCAATTACTGATATTGAAGAAACCATTGCATTAATTGCACGTATTCCGCCGAAAACCGTTTCCCATGATGATGCTAAAGTTTTGGCTAATCTTGAAGAGCAGCTTAAGCGTATGGTTTATGGTCAAGATAAAGCTATTGAGGCCTTAACTTCATCGATTAAACTTGCCCGTGCTGGCTTGCGTGAGCTGAATAAGCCTATTGGATCTTATTTATTCTCAGGACCAACAGGTGTTGGTAAAACGGAAGTAGCCAAGCAATTAGCCTCAACCCTTGGGGTAGAGTTGCTACGCTTCGATATGTCTGAATATATGGAGCGTCACACGGTCTCTCGCCTTATTGGTGCGCCTCCAGGCTATGTTGGCTTTGATCAAGGCGGACTTTTAACCGATGGGGTTGATCAAAATCCGCATTGCATCGTGTTACTGGATGAGATTGAAAAAGCACACCCTGATTTATTCAATATTCTATTGCAGGTCATGGATAATGGGCGTTTGACTGATCATAACGGCAAAGAGATTGACTTTAGAAATGTAGTTTTGATTATGACTACTAATGCCGGTGCCGCTGAAATGCAAAAGGCAGCCATTGGTTTTGGTTCAAGTAAGCGTACAGGTGAGGATGAAGAGGCGATTAATCGCATGTTCACCCCTGAATTTAGGAATCGCTTGGATGCAATTATTCCATTTGCTAGCTTGCCAACAAAAGTGGTGCATAAGGTCGTTGAAAAATTCATCATGCAGTTGGAAGGTCAATTGTCTGAGCGCAATATTATCTTTGAACTGAATGAAGATGCGCTTAATTGGATATCCAAACGTGGCTATGATGAGAATATGGGAGCAAGACCGCTCGCACGCGTTATCCAAGAGTATATCAAAAAACCTTTGGCTGATGAGATTCTATTTGGCAAGCTCACTAAGGGTGGCACGGTTAAGGTCTCTGTTGAAGATGATAAAGAGAGCGAAAAGGACGGTGCAACCAAGTTAAAACTTACGCTTTTGCCTGAGGAAAAAATTAAACCAAAGAAGGCGGCGCAGAAGAAAAAAGTTTCTGTGACTATGAATTCTAAAACTAAAGCTAAGGCTAAACCAAAATCTAAGCCAAAGCCACGCAGCACTTTAGGTGTGCCAAAGTTGCCTAAGAAGTAGCTTGTCTTACAATCCATATAAAGATTAATGCTGGTGCTCTATACCAGCATTTTTTTTGCGAAATTTTTTGTCGGTTTAGAGAAGTTGAGAGATTGTGATATTGGCTATAAGTTGAACGATATGCTCACGAGGTTTGAACTTGTTGTTTTAAGCCACTTGTGCCAATGTGCGCTAAATTGAAATACAAAGCCAATAATGGGAGGCGTTATGAAAATTGATTTGCCTAAAACAGAAAACATCGCTGTTGAATTTGAAGATGAAATTGCAATTGTGCGCCTAGATCGTGCTACAAAGCGAAATGCCTTGAATGCTGATACTATTGAGGAATTTATCGCATTATTTTCTATATTACCGCGCTCTGGCGTGAAGGCTATTGTGCTGGCCGCGAATGGGGATCATTTTTCTGCTGGTTTAGATTTGGTTGAACATCACAATGAGGGACGTTCTGCTGCCGATTTTATGCACATTTGCCTACGTTGGCATGAGGCATTTAATAAGATTGAATATGCAGGTGTGCCTGTGATAGCAGCCCTTAAGGGTGCGGTTGTTGGTGGCGGTTTGGAGTTGGCTTCAAGCACCCATATCCGCATTGCGGATCAATCTACCTATTTCGCATTGCCAGAAGGTCAGCGCGGTTTATTTACTGGCGGTGGTGCAACCATTCGCGTGGCAGATCTTGTCGGTAAGGCACGTATGATTGATATGATGCTAACTGGGCGTATCTATAAAGGCCAAGAGGCAGTTGATGTTGGTATGTGTCAATATTTAGTAGATGATAGTGAAGAAAAAGCTATGGAGCTGGCGCGTATTGCAGCCTCTAATCCTGCGCTTTCAAACTTTGCAATTTGTTCTGCCATTTCGCATATGCAAAATATGTCTGGTCTTGATGCCTCTTATGCTGAAGCTGTGATGGCGGGTATTGTAAATACACAACCTGCATCAGAAGATAGATTGGCAGCATTTAAGAATAAAACAGCGAATAAAGTTAAGCCGACATAAGAAACTTGTGCAGATATTTGTACTGAGGAAGTCCGGTTTAGTGGAAAATATTTCCTTAAGTGAACTAGTCTCGATGTAATCTGACACCGTTCTCATATCAGGAAACTGAATTGAGAGCGGCAGACCTCTTGAAGAGGACGCGGTTATCCGTTTTGATGGTAGTGCAAACCAA
>CAKMZG010000056.1:6123-9610 GCA_929200335.1 uncultured Alphaproteobacteria bacterium
TATCTGAACTAGTACAGTTTACAAGAGCTGGATGGCATCAATAACTTAAATCAATTCAATATTTTAATTTGATTTAAGAAAGTGTCAGCTAATGGTTTTATACGTTTTCTAAATTGTGTATACTTAAAGATGTCATATGTAATTTGGGAGGATTTTGATGTCGGCATTAAGCGATAATAACGTTCATATTAATATGCCTTTTCCGGCGAATAAGACTGTTCGTGAGAAGACTGATCATATTGCACCAGCGATTACGTTATTGGCGCCAAAAGATAATCAATCCTATGTGGCTGGGAAAGTCGAACCTCCATTAGATTATGCAACAATTCCTGAAGCTTTGAAGCGCACAGTTGAAAAATTTGGTGATCGTGACGCACTGATCTTTCCAAAAGAAAATGTTAAACTTTCTTACAAAGAGTTTGATCAACAGGTGGATGATTTAGCTGCTGGTTTACTATCCCTTGGTTTGGGAAAAGGGGATCGCTTAGGCATTTGGTCGCCCAATCGTTTGGAGTGGGTTATTACACAATTTGCCACTGCAAGGATCGGTATTATCCTAGTTACCATAAACCCCGCTTATCAATTGTCAGAAGTAGAATATGCATTAAACAAAGTCAGCTGCAAGGCTATTATAACTGCGAAGCAATTTAAGCGTTCAAATTATATTGAAATGCTTAATACACTTGCACCAGAATTAGAACATTGTGAAAAGGGTGTGCTTAACTCGAAGCGCTTGCCAGATCTAAAAATTATCATTGGCATGTTTGAGGAAGGTGAGGAGCCCCCTAAGGGGATGTTAGCCTATCATGATGTGATGAAACTAAAGGGTAAGCATGATCAATTGGATAGAATTACTAAAAATCTATCGCCCTTTGAACCGATCAACATTCAATTTACATCAGGCACAACAGGTGCCCCAAAAGGGGCGACGCTCACCCATTGTAATATTTTGAATAATGCACGTTTTGTCTTAAATGGCATGTGTCTAACCCAAGAAGATAAGCTTTGCATCCCCGTGCCGCTTTATCATTGCTTTGGCATGGTGATGGGGACTCTTGCTTGCGCCTATGAAGGAGCCGCGATGGTCTTCCCCGATGAGGGGTTCGATGCGCAAACAACTCTTAAGGCTCTATCAAAAACACAAAGCACTGCACTTTATGGTGTTCCGACAATGTTTGTTGCTTTGTTAGAGCATCCAGATTTAAAGCGATTTGATTTATCCCAGTTGCGCACCGGTGTAATGGCAGGTGCCCCTTGCCCTATTGAGGTCATGAAAAAAGTCATTGCAGAAATGAATATGAGTGAAATTACCATTTGCTATGGCATGACGGAGACTAGCCCTATATCCTTTCAAAGCAGTACGGATGATCCTATTGAGCGCCGTGTTTCTACCATTGGCCGCGTGCATCCTCATGTGGAAGTAAAAGTGGTGGATGATGATGGTAATATTTGCGCCATTGGTGAGCGGGGTGAACTTTGGACGCGTGGTTACTCGGTGATGCTTGGGTATTGGGATGATGTGCAGAAAACAGAAGAATCCATTGTTGAAGATGGGTGGATGCGCACTGGTGATTTAGCGACTATTGATGGCGAGGGTTATTGCCAAATTGTCGGACGTGTAAAAGATATGATCATCAGAGGTGGTGAGAATATTTATCCGCGCGAGATTGAAGAATATCTGTTCCGCCATCCTAAAATTCAAGAGGTTCAGGTTTTTGGTATCCCTCATGAGAAATATGGTGAAGAAGTTTGCACATGGATTGTGCCGAGTTCTGGTGAGAATCTGAGTGAAGAAGAGGTCGTTGACTTTTGTAAGGGCGAGATTGCCCATTTTAAAATTCCTAAACACATTGCTTTTGTGAAGCAATTGCCGATGACTGTGACAGGCAAACCGCAGAAATTTGTTATGCGCGATGAAATGCTCAAGATGCTAGAAAAACGATTGTCATCTTCATAAAACTCTTCTAGCATCAGTTAAATTCAAAATAAATAAAATTTAAGGGGCAAGACATGAGTAATGCAATTCCAAATTCTCTTGAAGCAAGAGATGTTCAAAATCATATGCACAGCTATACCAATGCTATTCGACATGCGGAAATAGGTCCCATGGTAATGGAAAAAGGCGATGGCATTTATGTCAGTGATATTCATGGCAAGCAATATATTGAAGCCATGTCTGGGCTTTGGAGTACGGGACTTGGCTTTAGCGAGCAACGTTTGATTGATGCTGCAACAGCGCAAATGAAAGAGTTGCCATATTATCATAATTTTACGCATAAATCTCATGTGCGTGCTATCGAATTGGCTGAAAAGCTCATCTCTCTTGCTCCAGTTCCAATGAGCAAAGTATTTTTTACCAATTCAGGTTCAGAAGCCAATGATACGGTTTTGAAAATGATTTGGTATCGCTCTAATGCCATGGACAAGCCTGAAAAGAAAAAGGTTATTGCTAGGAAGCGTGGGTATCATGGGGTGACTATTGCCTCTGCTAGTTTAACAGGCTTGGTAAATAATCATCGCTCGTTTGATTTGCCTATTGAAGGTGTGCTGCATACCTCTTGCCCACATTATTATTCTGAGCATCAAGAGGGCGAGAGTGAAGAGCAATTTGCAACCCGTTGTGCTGATGAATTGGATGCGTTAATTCAAAGCGAAGGCGCTGATACAATAGCTGCATTTTTTGCAGAGCCAGTTATGGGTGCTGGCGGTGTGGTTGTGCCACCTAAAACTTATTGGGAAAAAATCCAAGCTGTTTTGAATAAATACGATATCTTGCTTGTAGCTGATGAAGTGATCTGTGGATTTGGTCGCACGGGTAATATGTTTGGCTCCACAACTTATGGAATGAAGCCCGATGTATTGGTAATGTCAAAGCAAATCACATCCACCTATTTCCCGTTTTCTGCTTTCATGATGAATGATCGTTTTTATCAGCCCATTGCAGAGGAAAGCGGAAATATTGGCGTCTTTGGCCATGGCTTTACTTCTGGGGCTCATCCTGTGGGAGCTGCGGTTGCGCTTGAAAATATCAAAATCATTGAAGAGCGGAACTTGGTGCAAAATGCGGCTGATGTTGGTGCAGAGATGCAAGCTGGTTTGGGTAAGTTTGAGGATCATCCTTTGGTGGGTGAGGTGCGCGGCGTAGGCTTAATCGCTGGCCTTGAGTTAAAGTTAAATGAAGAGACCGGCGTTGGTAGTATGGGGGCTAAAATGGGTGAGGCCTTAGCTAACAATGGCGTGATTTGTCGTGCGATTATGGATACCATTGCGTTTTGCCCACCGTTGATTATTACCAGTGAGCAAATGAAAGAGCTGCTGAGTAAGGTTGAAAAATCTCTTAATGATATCTCATAATTAAGCCAATTATAATTTAAAAAATGATTGCCCCGTTCCAATTTTTGAAGCGGGGTATTTTTATTTTGGTGAATGTAAATTTTCTAAAAACACTAGCGCGAATAGTTCTCATTTAAGTGGATTCACTTAAATG
>CAKMZG010000056.1:9620-13632 GCA_929200335.1 uncultured Alphaproteobacteria bacterium
TTTTGAATTCGCACAAATGCATCAAGCTCTAGATAAAATTGAAAAATGATTATCAATATTTTGGCACTTTAAATTTAATGACATTTTAAGCGATTGTCTCTAAACTTTTGATAGAATTAACATTGATTTTTTTAATCAGACTGCCTAACTTTTTTATCAAAATAGGCTAGAGCCTGTCACATAATAATGGATTCATTTGAGCGCATTTATTTATTCATTGGCTAGAAGCAACAAGCGAAGCGGTGTGATCACCGTTAGCTTGGTGCGACAACGCACAAAGGATAAATAAACAAGTTCAAATGAATATAAAACATACACTATGTCATGTGCTTGTATATTTTTGCTATGGTATCTTTTTCGCTTTGACTTTGTCGAAAACCTTGCTCGATATTCATATCGTGCTGCGGTATTCTCCTCGTCAAGAGCAAAAAATCTTACCATTCAAATTGCAACCATTGTTATGTGACAGACTCTAGATCTTGACGCGTTTAGGTGAGGCCTTCTAAATGCTGCACGCGTTCGTCATTAGAAGAAAAGAGATGGACAAAGGTACAGAGAAATTATAGTGACAATAAAGAGGAAAAAGGACAGACCCAATATTGTTGATAAGTTAAGCTGGTACTATGGCGCTTTGCGGGAATCAACTAATAGAAGCATACAAATTTTCTGAAGGCTAAATAAAAAAGAACAGTCAGCATGAATGGAAATTAAGCAGATAGGTTTATTTTATAAGTTCGACTTATACCAAAGTATAATATTTTCTTGACATAAGGATGAATTTTGATTAATCGGTTAATCAAAGGGGATTATTATGGTAAAATTAAAGGACTTAGCAAAAGAACTCGGTATATCAGTTGCCACTGTATCCAATGCATTGAGCGGCAAAGGGCGGGTTTCTGAAAAGCTAGCTAAGAAAATTAGGGATCATGCAGCATCTGCTGGTTATAAGCCAAGTGCTGCTGGGCGTGCTTTAAAAACAGGTAGAAGTGGCATCATTGGTTTTGTTTTGCCAAGCATTTCATATCCACTTTTTTCTAGTCTTGTGCAGAGTGTTGAGATTGCTGCTGATGAAATGGGCTATGGGGTTTTTATCGCCGATGGTCGTGGCAGTGGCGTAGGACAATTACTTGCTATTCAACGTTTGAAAAAACGTGGTGTTGATGGCGTAGTAGTTGTGCCGCAAGGGGCGTTGAAACTGAACAACTTAAATCTACCAGTTGCCATTATTAATACCCCTAGCGATGGTGATAATACTTGCGCGCCTAATCATGAGCAGGGCGGAGCATTAATTGCTGAACATTTTTTAAAAAACAAACATCAAAATTTTGTTTTGATTGGTGAAGATCATAAATCAAAGTCTGAGCAAGATAAAATTGAGGGCATGACAAAAATTTTAGCTGGTGTTGCAAAGTATCATACGATTTGGGCGAACAAAGGTTTGCCAACTGTTGATGAAATTCGCAATTCTGGGGTGAGTGCAATTTTAACCACTTCGGATCTCATGGCTATGCGTATGATTGGGCTTGCTCAACAAGCTGGATTTAAAGTACCTGAAGATTTTAGCGTTGCAGGATTTGATGACAGTCCAATTTGTGAAGCGGTGGAGCCAAAGCTCACCAGTGTTCGTGCTGATATGCAAGAAGTTGCTAATCGTGTTGTTGAATATTTGATTGCACAAATTGAGAATAAAGAAATTTCGGGCAAGCCTGCATCTGTTGAGATGGAATTGGTTGTTCGAGAAACTTCCGATCTAGCCTTTGAGAAAATTCACGCTGCATAGTCAGTAGCGGTTTTCTAGTTTGGTGCTGAACAACTTTGGTGATGAACAATTTTGTTGTCTAACAATATGGCAGACTATGAAAATTATAATTTATAAGAATTGGAAAATAAAAAGGGCGATCTAAAATCGCCCTTTAATGTGTTGCTTATTCAGGAAACCATCCACCTATTGATTTCACCTCGAGGAAATCTTCAAGCCCCCATTCGCCGCCTTCACGGCCATTACCGGATTGTTTGTAACCGCCAAATGGCGCACCTGATGAGCGGGAGTTACCATTGATCTCAACCATGCCTGCGCGTAATTGGCGCGCCATATGATTAGCGCGCTTGCCATCTTGGGTTTGCACATAATGGGTTAATCCATAATCGCTGTCATTGGCAATTTCAATAGCCTCTTCTTCACTATCAAAGGGCATGATAGAAAGCACAGGGCCAAAAATTTCCTCGCGCATAACGCGCATATCATTATTGCAATCAGCAAAAACTGTAGGGCGTACAAAATATCCACGGTTAACCCCATCAGGACGCCCCATGCCACCTGCCACAAGGTTTGCACCTTCATTGATACCGACCTCAATCATGGCCTGCACTTTATCAAATTGCATCTGCGAGACGAGAGGGCCAATATGACGACCTTCAAGAGAAGCTTGATCAACTGAGGTGGCATCAGCGGTTGCTTTTGCTTCTTCAACGGCTGCATCATAACGTGAGCGCTCAACCAACATGCGGGTAGGCGCATTGCAAGATTGGCCAGTATTTTGGAAGCAATGGCGCGCGCCGCGTATAACCGCTTTTTCATCGGCATCAGCAAAGATAATATTAGCGCCTTTGCCGCCCAGCTCTAGGCTCACACGCTTAACAGTGTCGGCGGCATTCTTACTGATTAATGCGCCAGCACGAGTGGATCCTGTGAAGGAAATCATATCAATGTTTTTATGACCAGATAGATCGGTGCCAACACCAGGACCATCGCCGTTGACTAAATTGAAAACACCGGCAGGTACGCCAGAATCATGCAAGATTTCAGCAAAAAGCATTGCAGACATAGGCGATAATTCTGATGGTTTTAAAACCATAGTACAACCTGCTGCAATGGCTGGAATAACCTTCAATGCGATTTGGTTCATTGGCCAATTCCACGGTGTAATCAAGCCGCAAACGCCGATGGATTCCATTATAATGCGATCGTTGGGTGTGTTTTTATTTAGTGGCTGCTCGAACTCAAATTCTGTCAAACTATCTATGAATTCTTTTATATGGCTAAGACCAGACCCTGCTTGCGCAGCCTTAGCAAAAAGAATAGGAGCCCCCATTTCACGAGATATGGCTTCTCCCATTTCATCCATGCGGGACTTATAGTTGTCATAGATTTGTTTTAAAAGATTGAGGCGTTCTGCCTTTGTTGTTTGAGACCATGTTTTGAAAGCCTCGCTTGCCGCTGCAACTGCTTTATCTGTATCCTCGCTGCACCCCAATGAGATGGTTGCATATGGCTCTTCTGTTGAAGGATCAATAACCTCTAATTCATCCGTTTTAATTGGATCAACCCATTGACCATCAATATAAAACTTACGTGCATCTTGCATTTTGTACTCCTAAATTTTCGATATTTAAGCGGATTTTAGTCGTAGAAGTATAAAGAGGCAAGAAGAGAATTATTTATTTTATTTTGCAAAGATTCCAATGAAAATTCCCAGTTTATGCCAAGTGCTGCGTTGATAACTCTCCGTGCTAATTGCAGATACGGTGCCATCTAAAAAGAGAGCATCATGGGCATTTAGTTGATCTCGAAAAAGCGTTGCGAAGTTCCAGAAATTAATTTCTTGTTGAGAGACAGCAAAATAAATTGTCTTCTTGTCTTTTGATAATCCAACACCGTTTCTTATTTTTGTCGATGTTGATGCTTTTTGAAATTTAGGATGAAGCTTGCCATTGATTAAGAGCATGGGGCCAGATTGAGTGGCGAAATCTGGACGACGATTGGCATTTATATAGGTGAAAGTTTCTTCCACACCCATGTCATTGCCATCAATCCAAAACACGCCATTGGGCAGAAGGTGAAAATTGCCCCATCCTGATTTTTTAGAGATTTTTTGTATCTCTTTTCCATCTTCAATATACAATCCAACAGGGCTTAAATTTACATGGTACATTCCCCCATTCATAATCATTAATGGCGATGTGTTTTGTACCTTTAAAGCGTTCTCTAAATTGCTGATATATTCAAAAGGCG
>CAKMZG010000057.1:0-10085 GCA_929200335.1 uncultured Alphaproteobacteria bacterium
AAGAGGTTAAGGGCGGTTTTCCCCTCAATTACCTAAATTCATAAGGTTTGCAATGGCCTAATTTAAATGCGTTACTTATGGCATATGGATCACGGCCTATCTCAAGATCGATTGACAGCACTCTTACCAAATTTAAACCCACTGATTTAAGAAGCGTTTTAATATCTTCCTTGCCACCAAAATTACGGCATGATATCGATATTGCTTAAAATTAACGAAACAAATAAAGCAATTAGAAATGATTGAAATCCTTACTCTTGTTATGCCCTTTTTTGGCTTGGTTTTTCTGGGCTTCATTTGTGGCAAAACATTTGGGGGATCCTTAGAGGGGCTGGCTTGGATAAATGTGTTCTTAATCTACCTGGCCATTCCAGCATTAGTTTTCACAATCATTTTAAGAACTCCCCTTGAAGATCTTACAAATTTTCGCTTTATCTTTGCAACAACCAGCTCCACAGCCTTTATATTTCTAGCAACCATTGGCATAAGCATATTTTTTGCTAAAACCAAATTACCCGATGCCACAATACAAGGGTTTGCCGCAGCTTACGGTAATATTGGATATTTAGGACCGGGTATTGTCATTGGCGCATTAGGCACAGCTGCTGGCGCACCAGTTGCTCTTATTTTTTGCATGGATAATGCACTTCATTTTATAATGGCACCGTTAATGATGGCTTTGGCAGGTAAGGATACGTCAAGTATCCTCAAAACCATTCTCAAGACAATTAAAAATATCTTACTACATCCTTTTATCATTGCAACGATTCTAGCTATTTTAGTGGTGGTCTATCAAATAGAATTGCCCAAAGCCATAGGCACTATGACCGACCATCTATATAAAGCGGCCGCACCCGTTGCACTTTTTGCTGTGGGTATTACCATGGCCTTGCGGCCTGTGAAAAAAGTGACTGCAGAACTGCCCCTATTAATCATAGCAAAATTAATCCTACATCCTCTTTGCATTTGGGTAGTTCTAACTTTGGTTGGTAATTTTAATCCCATATGGATTTCTGCCGCCATGATGTTAGCAGCCTTACCAAGTGCGGCGAATGTATTTGTCATTGCTCAACAATATAGTGTTTGGCAGGAGCGTGCAGCCAGCATGGTAGTTTTGACAACCTTAATATCCATCCTCACCATTCCCCTATGGTTATGGTTGATTAAACATGGATTTATACCGCTTTAAGCCTAATTACTCGTATTTTTTCCAAATATTATCAGAATTCAATCCATCCATAAACTTTTGATGACGCTCAAGATCTTCTTCTTTTAAACGGGAGGGCAAAGCTTCTTGGCGCTGTTCGGCTGGTGCACGGCTAACGATTTCTGCATAATCTTCAGATCTCGCAGTGGTTTCATCTGCTGATGAAAGTTGAAATGTAGATTGCCTGCCACCAATAAGCTCCAAATATACTTCAGCCAAGATCTCACTATCGAGCAAAGCCCCGTGTTTGGTACGATGTGCATTATTAATACCTAAGCGCGAGCATAGTGCGTCCAGAGAATTGGGCCCTGCAGGATATTTTTTTCGAGCAATTTGCAATGTATCCAAAACACGATCATTAGAAATCGCATCTACACCAATTAATTTTAATTCATGATTGATAAAACCCATATCAAAACTGGCATTATGAGCAATTAATGTGCCATTTGAGAAAAAATCCAAAAAATCTTCAGCAATTTCAGCAAATTTTGGCTTATCAGCCAAAAACTCCATAGAAATGCCATGAACATCAAAAGCGCCTTGATCCACATCCTTAGTTTCAGGATGAATATATTGATGATAAGTTTTACCTGTTGGCAGGTGATTAATCAATTCAACTGCGCCAATTTCAATGACACGATCTCCTTTTGCAGGGGATAGACCCGTCGTCTCAGTATCAAAGATAATTTCACGCATTATGGCTCCTTTAAAATAACACCCTTAATTCTAATAAAGTTTTCCTATATTAGCGAGGCTTAGGCTGCCATTTTCCCGTATTAATTTCATCGATAATATCATTTACCCGCGCTTTAGCGGCATCCAAGCCTAGCGAAGTATCAATGATAAAATCAGCATACTTTTGCTTTTCCTCATCTGGCACTTGCAAAGACAAAATATGTTCAAATTTCTCAACGGACATATTATCCCGTGCCAAAACTCGTTCCCGCTGGACATCAGCGGGAGCTGTTACAACAATAATGCCATCCATTTGATCAGCTGTTCCCATTTCAAAAATGAGGGGTTGATCAATCACCACCAATTTAGCACCTGTTTGTTCTGCTTTAGCTAGAAAAGCTTTACGAGCCTCATGCACAAGAGGATGAACCACGGATTCTAAATGTTGTATGGCTGATTTATCTTCCATAATGATTTTGGATAAAACCTGCCGGTCAATCTGCCCATCTTTAACGGCTTCGGGGAAGATTTGTCCCACAGCCTCAACGGCCTCACCTTGGTATAATTCATGTACCGTACGATCTGCATCAAAAACGGCAATATCAGCATCTCTAAACATATTCGCTGTAGTGGATTTACCCATGCCAATTGAACCAGTAAGTCCCAAAATAATCATTGCCCCAAATCCTTTAACACCAATTGCAACAATTCATCTGTAACTTTTGGACGAACCCCAAACCACCGCTCAAACCCAGGAACTGCTTGATGCAATAACATACCAAGGCCTGTAATTACGGTTAAACTCGCTTTTTCTGCTGCTTTTAGAAGGGGCGTATATAAAGGTGTATAGATAATGTCATAAACAATAGCTTTATTCGGCAACTGCGTAACATCTAGAGGCAAGGCTTCATCAGATTTACCCTCCATACCTAAAGATGTAGTATTCACTAAAATATCTGCATCCTGCAAAAGTTCATCCACCACATCCCAACTATGGGCGGATAATTTATCACCAAATTTTTCAACCAAATCCTCAGCACGAGAGAGAGTGCGGTTTACCACTTTAATTTTTTTAAAGCCACGGTCTAAAAAACCTTGAATAATAGGTCGAGATGCCCCTCCTGCGCCTAGGATTACTGCGGTTTTACCTCTAAAACTGTCACCCATAAACTTTTGAGCGTCGCCCTTTATAGTGCTGCCTAATTGCTCATCCAAATTGGCAAAAAATCCATAGCCATCGGTATTACTGCCGTGGAGCTTACCATTTTCTACCCAAAGGGTATTCACAGCACCCAGTTTTTTCGCAGTATCATCTAAAACATCGGCCATTTCAAAGGCCAACTCTTTATAAGGTATGGTAACATTACCCCCTTGGAATTTAGAATTCGCCAAACCTTTGAAAAAGTCCTTTATTTGAGTTTCATCAAACCCTTGTTTTTCATAAACACCTTGAAGCTCATATTTTTCTATCCAGTGATTGTGAATAATAGGCGAACGTGAATGGGTAACCGGCCACCCTGTGATAAAGGCAAATTTTTCTTGTTTATCCATTAATCACATCCATCTCGCGTAGTTTTTCTAATAAAGGTAAAATCGGCAATCCAATAATAGTAAAATAATCTCCTTCGATCTTATCAAACAATTGAACACCTTCGCCCTCAATTTGATAAACCCCAACAGAGGATAAAACCTTTTCACCTACATTTGCCAGATATTGCCCTATAAATTGAGGAGAAAGCTCTCGCATGGTTAAATGAGCGATAGAAACATGTCGCCAAATGGTTTCGCCATTTTTTACCAACACAAGCGCCGAATTTAATTGATGAGTTTTGCCTGAAAAGGTCAATAATCTTCGTCGGGCTTCTTCCATATCTTTAGCTTTGTGAAATAACTCATCACCTAGAGATAAGGTTTGATCGCAACCCAAAGTCAAAGCACTGGAATTGCGCAAAGATACATCTTGTGCCTTTACCTCTGCCAATAAAATAGCCAAATCATCAGGGGGGAGGGGTTCATTACCAATTGAGGCTTCTATGGCACGTTCATCAATATCAGCATTCTCTTGAGAAAACTGCAATCCTGCTTGCTTTAAAATTTGAGCGCGAAAGGGGCTTTGGGAAGCTAAGATAAAGTCTGTCATAAAATCGAATCATTCCAGTGTTATGAATCTGCAGTTGAATAAAATGTATAGCAGTTTTTAAAATTGATCCCCATATTTTATTCGATCTGTGGATAGCTGTGCACGACTAAAGGCTTAATACTTTAGGTTAATAAGTTCTTAATTTTATCCAGAAACTTATTCACATATTATCTTGCTGTATATTAAATAATAAGGTTGTTTATAAAAATACAGATAAATGAGTTTTAAAAAATTACCCAATATTTATCCACATTTAATACAATTTTTCAATTTTATTTAAAACCTTCTTTTTATTTAATAAAAATATCTTTTCCATATTTTTAATAAATTGTTTATAGAGTTATACATTCAAACGTTATATTGAATAAATATACAAGACTATGTGAATAACTTTGAATAGTTGCTATTCACAGACTCTAATAATAATTAAATTAAAAATACAAAAACTTCATTTTTGATTTAAGCCTCCATTGGGGAAAACTACCATGAATAAAAAAATAATCGAAGTCATTGAAGGTAAAAGCTTCAAAATCCCACCTCTATGGATGATGCGTCAAGCAGGGCGATATTTGCCAGAGTATAAAGCAACACGCAAACAAGCAGGCAGCTTTCTTGATTTGTGTTACAATCCAGAATTGGCTTATGAAGTAACGATGCAACCGATAGAACGGTTTCAATTTGATGCAGCTATTTTATTTTCTGACATTTTAGTTGTTTGTGATGCTTTAGGACAGTCACTAAAATTTGAAGAGGGTAGAGGGCCTGTATTAGAACCTGTAAATGTAAGTGATATCGCAAAGTTAAGTACTGCTGGGGTTATGAACCATTTGGCGCCAGTTATTGAAACAGTGTCTAAACTTCATAATGGCCTTGATAAAGATATTACCCTACTCGGTTTTTGCGGCGCGCCATGGACTGTCGCTACTTATATGATTGCTGGCCATGGTACGCCCGATCAAGCACCTGCACGTATTTTTGCCCATGAACATCCTGAGGCCTTCCAAGCGCTCTTAGATGTGCTATGTGAAGCATCTATTGAATATTTGATCGCTCAATTGGATGCAGGCGCTGATGCAGTGCAAATCTTTGACAGTTGGGCTAGTGTTTTGGATGAAGATCAATTTGAAAAATGGTGCATTGCACCCGTTCGTAAAATTACAGATGGTATTCGTGCTAAGCGCCCAAATGCTAAAATCATCGGTTTTCCAAAAGGTATTGGATCATTCTATAAAGGCTATGCAACAAAAACTGGTGTTAATATGATTGGCCTTGATTGGACTGTACCACTAAAAGATGCCAAAGCGCTGCAAAATGAAGTGCCTATTCAAGGTAATCTTGATCCATTACGTCTTATTATTGGTGGTAAAGCGCTTGATGAGGGTGTGGATATGGTTTTAGAAAATCTTGGCGATGGGCCATTGGTATTCAATCTTGGCCATGGCATAACCCCACAAACTCCAATTGAACATGTGGAACAAATGATAAAACGCGTTCGTAAGGACTAAATTTAAAGGTTTAATGATGTATTTTTGGATAAAAGCATTTCACATTATTTCTGTTATGTCTTGGATGGCCGGACTTTTATATTTGCCACGCTTATTCATTTATCATGTGGATGCTGAAAAAGGCTCAAAACAATCTGAGACATTTAAAATTATGGAACGTCGCTTAATGAAGATCATTATGACACCTGCAATGTTGCTATCGTGGTTTTTTGGCCTTGCACTAATGGTCATGACACAAGCATGGTCTGAGGCTTGGTTTGTTACTAAATTACTTTTATTGCTTATTTTGTCGACTATGCACTTTATAAATGCAAAATGGATGAAAGAATTCGCTAATGATAATAATCAACGTGAAGCTAAATTTTATCGTATTGCTAATGAAATACCCACAGTTTTAATGATATTGATTGTTATTCTAGCTGTTGTTAAGCCATTTTAGAAATTTTACTTGATGTAATCTAAATAATACCATATTATTAGGTTTCCTCAGTGATTTTCTATCTTCACAACAGTTTTCCTTAAAATTTGAGTATTTTTGAA
Source organism: uncultured Alphaproteobacteria bacterium (assembly GCA_929200335.1). Classification (GTDB taxonomy): domain Bacteria; phylum Pseudomonadota; class Alphaproteobacteria; order Rhizobiales; family Rhizobiaceae; genus CAKMZG01. The sequence continues at coordinate 6,068 of CAKMZG010000057.1, forward strand.
GATAGATTTGGAATATATAGTTTTTTTACTAATTTATTCTAATATTCACTTCTTAACTAATTCCCAGACTATAAAATAAGAGAGTTTCCTTTATGGAACAAATGAAATTACAAGAATTAAAATCAAAATCTCCTACTGACCTCATTTCTTTTGCAGAAAAAATGGAAGTAGAGAACGCAAGTACCATGCGTAAGCAAGAGTTGATGTTTGCTATTTTGAAAGCATTAGCTGAACAAGATATTGAAATTATTGGTGAAGGCGTTGTTGAAGTTTTATCCGATGGCTTTGCATTTTTACGTTCTGCCAGTGCCAATTATCTGCCAGGCCCTGATGATATTTATATCTCACCTTCACAAATCCGTAAATTTTCTTTGCGTACAGGTGATACGGTTGAAGGGCCTATTCGTAGCCCGAAAGAAGGTGAGCGTTATTTTGCATTGTTAAAAGTCAATACAATTAACTTTGATGATCCTGAGAACATCAAACATAAAATTCATTTTGATAATTTGACGCCGCTATATCCTGATAGCCGTTTTAATATGGAAATAGATGATCCGACTAAGAAAGATGTTTCTGGACGCGTGATTGATTTAGTTGCACCTCTTGGTAAAGGTCAACGTGGTTTGATTGTTGCACCACCGCGTACAGGTAAAACTGTTTTACTACAAAATATTGCCCATTCTATTACGGCTAATCATCCTGAAAGTTATTTGCTTGTGCTTTTAATTGATGAACGCCCCGAAGAGGTGACGGATATGCAACGCTCTGTAAAAGGTGAGGTGATTGCTTCTACTTTTGATGAGCCAGCTTCTCGCCACGTACAGGTTGCGGAAATGGTGATAGAAAAAGCTAAACGTTTGGTTGAACATGGTCGTGATGTGGTAATTTTATTGGATTCGATCACTCGTTTAGGACGCGCTTATAATACGGTTGTGCCATCTTCTGGTAAAGTTCTTACCGGTGGTGTAGATGCTAATGCGCTTCAACGCCCAAAACGTTTCTTTGGTGCAGCTCGTAATATTGAAGAAGGTGGCTCGCTTACCATTATTGCAACGGCGCTTATTGATACGGGTAGTCGTATGGATGAAGTTATTTTTGAAGAATTTAAAGGTACGGGTAACTCTGAAATTGTGCTTGATCGTAAGGTTGCTGATAAACGTACATTCCCATCCATGGATATTTTGAAATCTGGTACACGAAAAGAAGACTTGCTTGTTCCAAAAGATGATTTGCAAAAAATATTTGTGCTTCGCCGTATTTTGGCACCAATGAATACAACCGATGCAATTGAATTCTTACTTGATAAATTGAAACAAACGAAAAGCAATGAAGAATTTTTCGATTCAATGAATACATAAAACTTTTTAATCTCTTTGATCAATTTAATTGGTTTGACTTATTATTTTAAATCTCTCAAAGTTAATTCTTTGGGAGATTTTTTATGCAAAAACAATATGAAATTTTAGATGTTTTTACTAAACAATCCATGGCAGGTAATCAATTGGCCGTGGTTTATGATGCTGATGATTTAAATACAAATCAAATGCAAAAAATAGCGCGTGAGTTTAATTTTTCTGAGACTATTTTTATTCAATCTAGTGATGATGAAAATAACTTAGCAAAATTAAGAATTTTTATACCAACGGATGAAATTCCTTTTGCAGGGCATCCAACAGTTGGTGGTGCAATTGCATTGGCAAAAGCTAATAATATTTCTCAAGGAGAATTTATTCTTGAAGAAAAAATTGGTTTAGTTCACTGTGGTATAGATATTAATAATAAGACAAATTATGCAGAATTTAGAATTCCAAAATTATCGGAAATTTACCATGAAAATCATGATCTTGTTAGAATTTCTCAATGTTTAAATTTACAAAAAAATGATATTGGTTTTGATAACCATTTTCCTTTGATTTGTTCAGCTGGAATGGAATTTTTTGCTATACCTATTGCTACACAAGCTGCATTAAATAAAATTGTACTTAATAAAGATCTATGGAAAGAAATTCTTGAAAAATATATTGATGAAAATAGTCAATGGATATTGCCACTTTATGCCTATACTAAAATTTCAAAAAATAAATTTGATGTGAGAATGATGGCACCTCATAGCGGAATAGATGAAGACCCTGCTACAGGTGCAGCAGCTGCTGCATTTAGTGGTGTAGTTGAAAAATTTGAAAGCTTAAATGAAGGTGAAAATTTTATTGAAATTTCTCAAGGTATAAAAATGGAAAGGCCTTCTTTTATAAATCTAAAACTAGATATAGAAAATTCTAAAATTAGATCTGCTAAAATTGGTGGTTATGTTTCAACTTTTGCTAAAGGCACTTTAGAAATTTAAATTGTTTTAAGGATAATCTAACCGAGTTAGGCTTTAACGAAATTAGCGCCTAACGAAATTAATTTGCTAACAAAGTTAGTGTGCTTCATCCCAATTTTGAGCTGCTTGAGCATCCACTTGAATGGGTACCGATAGTGATAAAGCTGGCATGGGTGCATCAATCATAACTTGTTTAATAATCGGAATAGATTTTTCCACTTCACTGTCAGGAATTTCAAAAATTAATTCATCATGCACTTGCAAAAGCATTTCAGCATTGAGATTATTTTTCTCTAATATGTCTTCCATATTTATCATAGCGCGACGAATAATATCGGCAGCTGAGCCTTGAATAGGTGCATTAATCGCAGCGCGCTCATTGAAGGCTTTTACTTGATGATTTTTTGAATTAATTTCTGGGTAATGTACTTGTCGGCCAAAGATGTTTTCCACATAACCCTTGTCACGACAAGTAGATTTTGTTTCTTCCATATATTCTTTTATGCGCGGAAAACGTTCAAAATAAAGCTTCATATAATCTGATGCCTCACTACGAGAAATATTCAATTGAGCAGCTAAGCCAAAAGCAGAAATACCATAGATGATGCCAAAATTAATTGCCTTAGCTTGTCGACGGATCATCGGATCCATCCCCTCGATAGGAACCCCAAACATCTCGCTTGCAGTTTTGGCATGAATATCTAAACCATCTTCAAAAGCTTGTTTAAGTTCTGGTATATTTGCAACATGGGCAAGTACGCGCAATTCAATTTGGGAGTAATCAGCGGATACTAATTTACAATCTTTTGATGCTACAAAAGCTGTTCTTATTTTTCTACCTTCTGTGGTACGGATAGGAATATTTTGTAAATTTGGATCAGATGATGATAAGCGACCAGTTGTGGTTGATGCCATAGAATATGAAGTATGGATACGCTTTGTATTTGGATTTATAAATGTGGGAAGAGCATCGGTATAGGTTGATTTTAATTTGGTGAGTTGTCGCCACTCAATTAAAAGTCTTGGCAGATCATGACCTTCAGCAGCTAAATCTTCTAAAGTTCCAGCAGCCGTTGACCAAGCTCCTGTTTTGGTTTTCTTTGCACCAGGTAAACCCAATTTACCAAATAGAATATCACCCATTTGCTTTGGTGATGCAATGTTAAATTTTTCACCAGACAGTTCAAAAATTTCATCTTCCAAACGTGCTGCTGATTGTGCAAGTTCACCTGATAGACGTGATAAAATTTGTTGATCAACCTCTATGCCACGTTGTTCCATTTTTGCCAGAACCGCAACAAGAGGACGCTCTAATTTTTCATAAATTGCAGTTAGTTTTTCTGCGGTTAATCTTGGTTTTAAAATCTGCCAAAGGCGATAGGTGATATCTGCATCTTCTGCGGCATATTTTGTAGCCTCTTCAAGAGGTACCTGATCAAAGGTGATTTTGTTTTTACCTGTACCTGTCAGCTCTTTATATGAAATGCATTGATGATCCAACCATTTTTCAGCTAATGCATCCATATTGTGTTTACCACGCCCTGCATCCAAGACGTAAGACAATAACATTGTATCATCAAAGGGAAAAATTTCTATGCCATGTTGGCTCAAAAGTAACCAATCATATTTCATATTTTGTGCAATTTTTAAAACATGTTTGGCTTCTAAAAGTGGCTTTAGTTTTTCTAAAACCAG
>CAKMZG010000057.1:10095-13588 GCA_929200335.1 uncultured Alphaproteobacteria bacterium
TTCTTTCGAAAGTTCATTTTCAACTTCACCACCACCTAATAAATCTTGCTCTCCAGTTTTATGAGTAAGTGGAATATAACATGCTTTTCCTCCATCAACTGCAAGTGAAATACCTACTAATTCTGCCTGCATTGCATCCAATGAATTGGTTTCTGTATCAACTGCAAAGACACCTTTTTCAAAGCAAAGTTTTATCCATTGATCTAAATCTTGTTGGCTTTGGATACACTCATAAGCATCCACATTTATGGTTTGTTTTTTAATTTCAAGTTTGCGATCTTTTACAAGGTTTTTTGGCTGATATCCCATGCCATCATCATTATCATTTTCAACTTTTAAATCTAAATCAGGACCACGTTCTTCAAAACCTTCAATAGTAATATCGACGGCTTCAATGGCATCTGCATCTGCATCAATTGCATTAGCAACACGCTTTGTAAGCGTATTAAATTCCATTGCTTTTAAATAGGAAATTAGAGGTTCACCATTAATAGGTTCAAGTGAGAGCGCATCAAGCGGTACATCCAATTCGACAGAATTATCAAGGGTTACTAATTGTTTTGAAATGCGTGCAAGATCTGCAAATTCAATGAGATTTTCACGACGTTTATTTTGCTTAATGGTATGAGCATTTTCTAATAAATTTTCTAGATTACCAAATTCTTCTAATAGTAATGCAGCGGTTTTTGGGCCAATTCCAGGGACACCTGGAATGTTATCTGTGCTATCGCCTGAAAGTGCTTGAAGGTCGATCATCTTATCAGGAGTTACACCAAATTTCTCAACAACCTGTGATGTATAAATTTGTCGATCTTTCATTTGATCATACATGCAAACATTATCATTGATCAGTTGCATTAAATCTTTATCAGATGAAATGATAGTTACATCAGCACCTTGTTCAGCTGCTTGTTTTGCATAGGTTGCAATGAGGTCATCTGCCTCAAAGCCTTGCTTCTCAATAGAAGGCACATTGAAAGCTTTTGTTGCTTCTCGAATGAGTGCAAATTGTGGACGAAGATCTTCAGGTGGCGCTTCTCGGTTTGCTTTATATTCAGGATAAATTTCATTACGAAAAGTTTTTGATGAATGATCAAAAATTACTGCAAAATGTGTTGGTGTAATGCCAACAACAGTATCACGAGCATCTTGTAAAAGCTTCCATAACATGTTGCAAAAACCAGCAACAGCACCAATGGGGACGCCATCAGATTTTCGTGTTAATGGGGGTAAGGCATGATAGGCGCGAAAAATATATGCGGAGCCGTCAACGAGAAATAAATGATCGCCTTTTTTCATTTGGTAATGCCTTTTGCAATTAATAATATTTTATTTTAGGCAGGCTATCTGAAACATGCAAATATAAAGGCCGATTGTACACATATAGCCAATAGTAAAGCTGTCATTAATTTTGACTAAAGACTATTAGAGTATCATATACCCTAAGTGAATCCACATAAAGACTATATGCGTTAGCGTATGATGATAATTTTTGTTTGTTTTGTAAGCTTAGGTAGTAGGATTCTCATATGGTGAGGAGAAAGCGCGATGCAACCTTCAGTTGGTGTATAGTTTGGCCGCGCTTGATGAAAAAATATTGCGCTGCCTCGCCCCTTTATGCGTTGTGAAATATTATAATCTAAGACTAGGCAAATATCATAAAGATGATCCTCACGCATCATGGTTTCATGACTAGTTGGGTAGGGGATTTTTATTAATCTATTATAATTGCGATCTGTTTTTTCATCACACCAACCTTGCCCATTATTAATGGGTTTAATTTTAAGCTGTGCTTTATAAGATTTTAATCGGTCAAACCTTGCAAAACCATAAAGAATTGGAAAAACTCCAATAGGTGTCGCGCCATCTCCTTCTTTTTTTAGCATGGTTGTGCCAGATCGACCTAATGCACAGGGGTAGGTCTGCCCTTGGAAATGTAACAGGCCTTGTGTTTTGTGACTAGGGCGTGGGATAACCTTTATTGTGTTAGATTTTATTTTGAGTGGTTGGCGTTTCAATCGTTTCATCTTACTTATCATCACGAGCATTCACAATGTTGTGTTCTATATATATTTAAGGTTTTCATTTTACTAATTAATATTATATTTTAAAGAGACTAAAGAATAATTGCACAAATTAAATTTATTATAGTATTATGAGAATTATTTGGGCGTTATAAACCTATTTAAACATGTAACGGATAATTTGATGAGTGTAAAAAACATTTTATTAGTAGATGATGATAATGATCTACGCGATGCTTTGGTAGAACAACTATCGCTTTATGAAGAATTTGAAATACTTCAGGAAGATGGGGCAACTAAAGGTATTCAAACAGCGAGAGCTAATCATATTGATTTATTAATCATGGATGTTGGTTTGCCTGATATGGATGGTCGTGAGGCTGTTAAGATATTAAGAAAAGGCGGGTTTTCTGCACCTATCATTATGTTAACTGGCCATGATACGGATTCTGATACGATTTTGGGATTAGAAGCAGGTGCAAATGATTATGTAACAAAACCATTTCGTTTTGCCGTGCTTTTAGCACGAATACGCGCTCAACTGCGCCAACATGAACAAAGTGAAGATGCAGTATTTAATGTTGGCCCTTATGTTTTTAAGCCCAGCCAAAAAATAATGGTTGAAGATGATGGCAGCAAAATTCGCCTTACAGAAAAAGAAACGGCTATTTTAAAATTCCTTTTCAGAGCGGATGGTAAGGTTATTACTCGTGATATTCTGCTTGAAGAGGTTTGGGGATATAATTCTGGAGTTACAACCCACACTTTAGAGACACATATTTATCGGTTGCGTCAAAAAATTGAATCTGATCCATCTAAAGCTGCTATTTTAGTAACAGAAGGTGGTGGATATAAATTGAATGCATAATTTAAATTTATTGGTTAAAAATGAGGCGATTTAAAGCGATTAATTTGTGACAGACATTAATTCATCTGTTAAAAGAGAATCTAATAATTTCATGGTTGGGCTTTATGACATTAGATGATCAAATTGCATTATTTTCACAAATTCCTCTTTTCGAAGGGTTTGATACTCAGCATTTGCGTTTGCTTGCTTTTGGGGCTGAAGAACGAAAATTAATCAAAGGTTCTAAACTTTTTACCCATGGAATGTATTCGGATGGCGGCTATATAATTGCCGATGGTCGGGTCGATTTACTTCATGAAAATGGCATTGAAATTTTTGGCAGTTATAGTGCCGGCGCGCTTATTGGCGAACTGGCTTTAATTTCAGATAGCACACGGTTTGGAACTGCTGTGGCTAAGTCAGAGGTGTTAACGTTTAAAATTTCACGAGCATTGTTTCATAAAATGCTTAGTGAGTATCCGCAAATCGCTAACCTTTTACAAAATCGCTTGGCAAAAAATTTGCAAGAATTTTTAGATCAAGTAGAAAAAATTCATAATAAATATGTATAGTCATATGTTTTTGGCAGAGCTAATAACTAGCCCTGCATTATATTAAATTC
>CAKMZG010000058.1 GCA_929200335.1 uncultured Alphaproteobacteria bacterium
AAAGACGAATTTAAAAGCCATACGTTTCTAATAAAAATTTAATGTAAATAATTAATAAATTAAGGTCTACACAAGAAATATATAATACTAATGTATAATTGTTATATATATATAAAGAAATAAAATCTATTTTTAATTATAGATTAAACTATATATTAATCATTATACTTACAATTAAATTGTTAATGCAGATATCTAAATAACAAATTTTGAAGGCAACAATATGTTTCGCACTAGCGAAAAAAATTCCCTATCAACAATCCTAATAGGTAGGATTGTTATGACAACAATGATCGTAGGCACTTTGGCTATTCTAATCAGCGTGGGCGTAAGCTGGTATAAAGCAAAAGAAAGCTCCCAGCAAAACTGGGAATTGAAGCTTGACAGTTATCAGGGGGTTATTTCATCTCTATTGCGTATGGTAGACTATTCCAGTGTGGTTGAAGTCAGTCGAGTAATTGCCTCAGATCCAGGCGTGTTGCAAGTTAATGTAAAAAACCGATTTCACTCAACCATTGCTTCGATTGATCAAAGTATTAAAAAATCTATTACAGCCAATTCACCTTCCCAAAATTCTTCTTTAATCCTAACGCGTAGCATGTATTACAAAGGTGATCCTAATCAACTGGTTGGAACCATCGAACTGGTTGTTAGTGAGCCTAATTTTTCATTGATTGACTTACAAGAGACCTTAGTTTTATGTGGCCTAATGGCTTTGGGCTGTGCTTTGCTGGGTTATTGGGTATTTAAATCTCTTGATCAGAGTATTGTACGCCCTATTCAAAAAATTCACGGATTGATTTCAGATTTTGATGGCTATAAGTGGCGACAATTAGATGTTTCGGGTCCAGAAGAAGTGGAAGCATTGGGCAAAGCCCTAAATTCCATGGCCGGTGATCTGGTAGAACGGGCATCTACAGATGCATTAACCGGATTAATGAACCGCAGCAGCATCTTGGATCAACTGCGTAATTCTATCAAACAAGCCCAATGTGCTGACAATATTGTCAATGTTTATTACTTTGATCTTGATAATTTCAAACGTATCAATGACCATTTTGGCCATGAAGCGGGCGATCAATTGTTGCGCCTAGTGGGCAATCGATTGCAACAATTAGCCAGCAACAAGATATTCGTTGCCCGCTTGGGCGGCGATGAGTTTTTAGTTGTTGAGGTCATGCAGGACAATGAAAAAAGCAATATGGTCAACGAGATTATGGCTATTTTCGATAATGATTTCCGTCTTGATCATCGCAAGGTTATTGTAAATTGCAGCATGGGCGTCGCCAGCTATCCCAACAACGGTTATGATGTTGCGAATTTAGTGCGTAAAGCTGACTTAGCCCTTTACAGTGCAAAAGCAGGTGGCCGTGATCAATGTGCAGTTTATCATAAATCATTAGGTGAACTGAATGCTCGATGGATTGAGGCCAGTGATACATTGCGTTATGCCCTCGCTAACAATCAAATCCACCACGCGTTCCAGCCCATCGTTAGTGTGGTAGATGAAGGTGTGTGGGCTGCTGAGGCGCTTTTAAGGGTTAAAACTAATTACGACAAGCCAGTTTCGCCTGCAGATATTTTAATGGTTGCCAAAGAGCAGGGTCTCTTAAATCAGCTCGGCATACAAACCATGAATAATGCTGTGTCATGGCTAAAACATCAAAAAGAAATCGGCAATGATGACGTTTTAGTTTCAGTAAACTTTTCAAAAAACCAGCTTTTAGAATTAGATATCAAAGATTATTTTATTAAGCATTTTCAACCTCTTGGTGTTTCTCAAACAAATATTATCATTGAAATTACGGAAGAGGGATTGCTAGAAGATTTATCCGTTCAGGAATGTTTGCAAGAACTATCTAGTTTTGGATTTTTGATTGCATTGGATGATTTGGGCAGTGGCTTTAGTTCATTTGCTTGTTTAAGCGATCTTCCAATTGATATTGTAAAATTAGACAAATCTTTAGTGAAACGCTTATCTAGCGAGCAATCTTTACAAGTTATTTTTTCTGGAATTATCTCCATTGCAAAAGAATTAAATATTCGTGTTATCGCTGAGGGTATTGAAACTTTCGAAGATTTGGTTACAGTTAGAAAATTAGGGTGCCATTTAGCACAAGGCTATTATTTAGGCATGCCTAAAAAATTTGACGCAGTAGATTGCCTTAACAATAGGGATCAAGCTGTGAGTAATATTTATAAAAATGATGATTCATTAAAATTTTATGATGAGGCAGTGTCATCAAAGTCATTAAAGTTAGCAAATATTTAAAGATATAGAGGGCAATCTTGATACAGGGTAATCAATTAATTTTTTCAAAAACTAGGAATGTGACATCTCTTTTTTCTACAATTTTTATTGGGTTGGTCATATTAATATCTATGCAGTCAGTTGGAGCTGCCGATAAAAATGAAAATACACTAAATATAGGGTTTACACTTTCTTTGAAAGGCAATGATTTTGATGTTAATCGTAGTAATTATACTACTCATACTGAAATTATTGGCCAATCATTTTTACCACTTGTGCAATATCTTCGAAATGGCAAAGTGATACCAAGCGCTGCCAAACGTTGGCAAATTGAAAATAAAAATCGTCGAATTAGATTTTTTCTTCGTGACGATCTTTATTGGTCAGATGGCTCCCCCGTGGTTGCGAATGATTTTATCAGAGGACTTAAACGCGCTTTATTAGATAATAAGAAGGAGGCAAGCCTCTTAAGAGGGCTTAAGGGCTGGAAAAATTTTTATAAAACAAGAGATATCAGCCATTTGGGATTAAGCGCACCAAACAAACATGAAATTATTGTTGATATGGTAAAACCTAATGCGATTGATTTCAGAGCCTTCGCTAGTATTCAAACCATGGCCATATCAGAGAAAGATATAACTGAAGATAAAGATAAGCTTTGGGCAGAATCCAAAGCACGCCTAAGTTATGGCCCCTATAAAATAGCTAGTATTTCTGAAAATGAAATTATTTTGGTGAAAAATAAGTATTTTCCTAAACTGAATGATAAAATGTATGATCGAATAGTATATTATGGGGATGTAAATAGACGAAACTTTGAAAAATATACAGCAGGTCAATTAGATATTTTAATGGGTCCTAAAGGCAAACAACTGCGTTGGATAAATAAAAACTTTAGTGAGGAAATTATAAATATTGGCTCACCACGTGTTTACGCCTTATATAGAAGTATAAAATCTTCTAAAAAAATAAGTAAAAAGATTTTATCAGCCCTGAGCTCCAGCATTGATAGAACACAATTGAGCAAAAATATTTTTGGGAAAACTGCGGGCCCACTTTATGGTGTTTTACCACCTGGCATTGGTGGCTATCCTGGCCTACAAGCTTTAGAACCAAAAATACAAGGTTATAGCACCTTATTAGAACAGGCCAAGCAAATAATAAGTGAACAAGGGTACTCCGAAACTAACCCAGTTAAAATCTCATTGGTTATAGCTAAAAATGTTCCAGGATATACTGAGATCGGAAAATTTATAGAAAGCAATTGGAATAGGATAAATATAGAGGTCAATATTAGCTATGTTGAAAATTTTTCAGATTCACTCAATTTGTTTAAAGACAACGCACATGATTTTGTGATGACAGCTTACGTACCTGATAGCGGTGGTATTTTTCAATATTTACTCATTCTAGATACCTTTCAAAATATAACCAATCAAAAAAATGATGCTAAATATTTAGAACTGCTCAATTTGGCACGTCAAGGTTTATATTATCAAAATTTCAACGACTATGTAACTGATACAGATCGCTATATTGTTGATAATTTTTATTTAGTTCCACTTATTTTTAATAATCTAAGCGCTATTGTGAAGCCAACCATAGGCAATATAGAAGCTGCCACTAAAGGCAGCATGCCAAGGTTTTATGTTAATAAATTATTGCCGCCAAATAAGAGCTCTAAATAGAGCTCTTATTCCAATAAAATAGACTGCCACAATAAATCAAAACCCAATTTCCCTAATCATGATTTTGGAAACTTGACGAAAGAGTTTTGTAGCAAATGATATGGGCTTACCCTTTAACAACACCACACCACGGGTGATTTGATTTGGCATATCATCTATCTTACCTTCGAGGTTAAAATTCACCTGATAAGCAGCTTCAATTGAAGCTGCTCTATCCTTATCATCGCGCTCAGATGCGATGGCTCCACCCCAAATGGATGACAGCTCTTTAATCTCCAAAGCCTCTTCGCCTTGATCGCCAATCTTTGTCACTTGCACGCTACGTTGCGGGCGGAAAGGGTCGTCGGCAATAAATTTACCTTTAAGATTTTTTTCAATTTGAAACAAATCGCTTTCAATGACATAGCCGCGCAAATGCCAATGCTCAGGCATGGCAATCGTTGCAAGGCGAAGCTTAGGGCTTGCCCATTGCTCACTTTGCAACATACGATCTAAATCCTTCACTACACCGGAAATTGGCGCAGTAATTTTTAAGACTTGCAATTGTCGCTTATAGCCTTTGATTTTCTCTTCTTCGGCCGTTAATTGCGCACGTAATGAATTGCTTTCTTGCAGCTCATCATGATTGGCTGCAATACGGTTTAATCGTAATTTGAGCAACTCAATTCGCTTTAAAGACTGATGTATATGCTGCGCAATCAAATCAGAGTGAAATAGAAATAAAGGTGTTCCTTTTTCAACATATTGCCCCTCTTTAACGTAAATATGTTGCAATTTCGCAGGTGCTGGAACATAGAGATCTAGGGTCTTTTTTGGCTCTAACACTGCAGGAATTTTAACCGTGGCATTAAAAGGATAGAAGGCTAGAACCATCAAGCCTATAAAGAGTGAAGAGGTTATAAGTGTTCTTTTTGTTTTCATGATACTATCTTTCATAGCCCACCATTGTTTAATCTCGCGAAAAATTGGCAAGAGGATAAAAAAGGCAATTTCTATAGTGAATAAGATTATGCCCAGTACTTTGATGAAAAACGCATAAACCAACAATGCGATCCCCAAAAATAGAAAGAAACGATAAATCCATGTACCCCAAGCATGAATGATTAAAAATGCGGACATGGATTTGGAAAAATACTCTGGCGGCGGTGTGCCAAGTTTAAACAGCATTTCACGCAATTTCCAACGCGCCATAGCAAAACTGCGTTGTTGTAGATTACTCACATCCAAAGCATCTGATAAAAGATAATAGCCATCAAAGCGCATGAAAGGGTTGAGGTTCACCAAGAGGCTAAAAATCCAACTGGTTGTTGCAATGGTAAAAGCTACACTTTTTGCACCCCCTTCAGGCAAAAACACCCAAAATAGAGTTGCAACGCCCGCCAAACCTAATTCGGCAAAAATACCGCCAGCATCTATCATCAAACGTGACTTTGGATTTTGCAACCGCCAAGCTGAGGACGTGTCTGTATATAAAACAGGCATTAAAACCATAAAAGCAATGCCCATAACTGGCACTTTTAAGCCATAATGCTTACACATATAAGCATGGCCTAATTCATGAATGGTTTTGACAAATACAAGACTACCAAGCCATAACAATATGCCGTTAAAACTTAAAAAATGTAGAAATGTTGAAGTAAATTCATTCCATTGCCGTGAGGTTAAATATAGCCCTAATAGGGTTAGAAACACCCATGAGATCACTGCAGTTTTTGTAAATAAAAATCGTACAAAAGGAAAGCTTGCACGTAAAAATCCTTCTGGTCTTACTAAGGGAATACGGAAGAATAAATAATTATGCAGCATTTTCCCAAAGGCAGAGCGCTGTCTTGCTTGATCCTGTTCTAAATAGGATTTCCAATTATCTGACGGCGGATCTAGGGTAAGACTGTTCACATGTAAAAATTTGATAACAGCAGCTATATCTTCGCGATCAACAACCCGTCCGATTGTTGTGCGTGCCGCATCTATTAATTTTTCTGCAGTACCCTTATGCCAAAGAGCTAAAAGCTCAAATATTTCTTGCTCAATCTTGAAATATCGGTGGCGTATTGGATCGATAATTAACCAGCCAGGGGCACCCGAAAACATAGATGCACTATGCTCTATCTGTAATTCTTCGCGCATGGCAGGTAATTTCAAAGCCTCTGGTTCCTTTTGCGGTATCATAAGAATTCTCTATCTATATACCTAGCCATTGGCGTATGGCTGAAAGCGGACGACGGAACAGATAAAAGGCTAATGGCACTTTATCGCCTAAAATTTGAGCTGTACCACGCAAACCAATCCTTGGATTGTTCTGACTTTCAGCTTCAGCATTATTAATTTTTGCTGTCACCTCATAGGCCAATTGCCCACCTGCAACCTCTTTTGCCTCTAATGCAGCATGAATAACTTTTGCCTCAATGGGATTAAGAGGATCAGCATCTAAAAATACTTTAACAGAGGCATTATTTTTAATAATAATGCTGTCTTCTAAGGCCACCTCAATTTTCAATTCTGTTTTGGCGGGATCAGCAATACGCATGATACGCTCACCCGTTGCAACCGGTTTACCAATGAGATCATTTACATTGCCGAATAAAACAACCCCTTGGTTTAAAGCATAGGCTTTTGAGCGCTCAAGCAATGATTTGGCATAGCTTTGCTCTGCAATTTTTAAATCATATTCAGTTTCTGCAATGGCTAAATCTTGTAGTGCATCATTGCTTTCATAGGCAGCGCGGGAAGACCGCAGCATACGTGTTCTGGCAATTTCAATATCTTGGAGCGCTATTTTATTGCGATTTACCAGATCAGTATCAACCATTTTAAAAACGAGATCGCCTTTATTTACCACATCGCCAGAACGCACATAAATTTCATCAATTACCCCATCAAAGGGCGCTGTTATAACTGTTGGCTGTGATGCTGTAATCTGCACAGGCGCTAAAACAGACATTGGGACAGGAATAAATCCTGCAATTACAAGCATCGTTGCTAAAATCAAGCCAACTAGTTTTTTCCACGGAGTTCTAACAACTTTGCCTCTGTTTCCTAATTGAGATGTCCAAGAATAAGACACAGATTCTTCAATCCGCTTTAGAATAGGTAGTTCATTTTCTGACCAAGCAGTTTCTCGAGTAAAAATAAGAGCCGCAAATGTTTTGTTCCGCTCATCTTTTAAAGGCAGATGATAAATTTGTGAAAAAGGGTATTGATTTTCATCTTTTTCTAACTCGGCAGTTATACTTGCAGCATAACCAACCATCCCCCGTTCTTTGAAAAATCGTTTCAGAGTTTTTTCAAACCAGCGCACAATTGGAGCATTGCGATCAACTTCCGACATGCTTGAAATAGCCTCAATATGATACTTAGATTGCCGTCCGCTGCATTTGGCAATAAAAACCTGACGTGCATTTGTTAATTTGCGCGCTTCATTAACAACAAAAAACATCAACTCTTTTTTATTTTTTAAACGGCGCAAACCTGCTTCAAATGCAAGCATTTCTTGCATTCGCTTCACCAAAATACCGTCTTTGGAGTTCCGACCCTTATCTTCGATAGCGGATCTGTCTGGAGAGGCGACAAATGCCTTATCTTTTGGTTTTGCCTGCGGGTTTAATTGAGGGATTAAAGCCGCTGTTTTTTGCTCAAAGACTTTATTTTTAACTTCTACATTCATGACTGCTCCAAAGGAACGCAATTACGCACCCTCTTCGCCCGAATAAGATTGTTAAAAGATATAGTTCACACCATGTTTCATGGGTAAACGATTGACGATAATCATAGTTTTTAATGAAACCTTTATAAAATAAAGCATTTCAGTTGTTTGATTTTGATACCCAATAAGAACGGCGATTGCCCCACCTGTTGCTTTTTAAGCATAGACAAAACTATGATTATATAAGGGATTAGATTTAATACTTAAAGCATCCAAACACTAAACCCCGAGTTCCTGCTAATCAAAAACTTTAAATTATGTAGCAAATTTGTATAGATAGACTTTCGTCTTAAATAAAAAACGGCCCATTCATCATGAGCCGCTTTAAAAATCAAATTTTATACTGATGAGTGTAATGGTCTAAATATCGTCTTCATCATCTTTAGCAACAGAAATGAAATCAGACATATCACTGCCTTCTTCATCATCGTCTTCTAAGAAAGCGTCATTATCTCCATCATCATCATCAAGATCAACGTCTACATCCGGAAGATCTGTTGGAATATCATCATCACCATCAACTGTGTCGCCATCATCGTCATCCTCTGCATCTTCCAATGAAATAATTTCTGGTGCATCGACATCAAAATCATCGTCATCATCTTTAGCAGCAGCTGCTGGCGCAGCTTTATCTTCTGCTTTTTCCAATTCTACTTCAGTTTCTGTTTCAATTTGGAACACAGCCTGACATTTTGGGCAAATGATCGGGTCACGGTTTAAATCATAAAATTTACTGCCACATTCTTGGCATAGGCGCTTTAATCCAAGTTCAGGTTTAGCCACGGTTATCTAGCCTCTTCTTTTATAGTGTAATTAAATATTACAACGCATCATTAATCACTGCATATCAACATTTATAATATGCTTAAAAAAGACCATTATTTAGCAGTCTTTTAAATCTTTTGTGGCCATTCCCATAGCGTGCCTTTTATCTATTGTCAAAAGCAAATCTTGCAATAGCGCTTGATTGTTTTAAGAACACTGGTTATCACCGTAATTCAAAACGATAATCTAATTATAAATTAGGCGGCAAAACAATGGTACAAAATCCTTGGCAAGCTAAGAAATCTACAAATTTAACGGGTGAATGTAATATCCCAGGCGATAAATCCATTTCTCATCGTTCCATGCTATTTGGTGGTTTAGCTCGTGGCACCACCAAAGCTTATGGGCTACTAGAGGGCGAAGATGTCATAAACAGCGCTAAAGCCATGGCTGCATTTGGTGCAAGCCCTGAGAAAAAATCCGACCATTGGATCATTACTGGCACGGGCAATGGCTGTTTGTTAGCTCCCACTGCTCCAATTGATTTTGGTAATTCAGGTACAGGCGCCCGTTTAACCATTGGGCTTGCTGGCGCTTATGACTTTGAAACCGAAATGATGGGCGATGCCTCATTGTCTTCACGCCCAATGGGGCGTGTGATTGAGCCTTTACAACAAATGGGGCTGCAAGTTGTTAAAAGCAACGATAATAAATTTCCACTGACCATTCGTGGTTCCCGAACCATGGCACCGATTGAATATCGCTTGCCTGTTGCATCTGCACAGGTAAAATCTGCCATTCTTTTAGCAGCTCTAAATACGCCGGGCATTACCCGCGTGATTGAGCCGGTTGAAACCCGTGACCATACTGAAAATATGCTTAGAGGTTTTGGCGTTGAATTGGATATTTCTAAAAATGCCGCTGGCGAACGGGTTATTTCAATGGAAGGCCAGCAAGAATTAAGCGCTCAAGAGATTGTAGTGCCAGCTGATCCATCATCAGCGGCATTTTTGATTGTTGCAGGCCTTATTTGTGAAGGTTCAGACCTTACTCTTAAAAATATTTTGATGAACCCAACCCGAACTGGCTTAATCACTACCTTACAAGAAATGGGTGGTAAAATTGAAATTCTAAATGAGCGTCTATCAGGTGGCGAGAAAATTGCAGATCTTAAAGTCTCCCATTCTAGCCTTAAAGGGATTGAAGTGCCAGCAGAGCGCGCACCTTCAATGATTGATGAATATCCTGTGCTTTCAGCGGCTGCTAGCTATGCAGAAGGCAAAACCCTTATGAAGGGTCTGCATGAATTGCGCGTCAAGGAATCCGATCGCTTATCAGCCGTTGCAACAGGCTTAAAACTCAATAATGTTACCTGCATTGAGGGTGATGATTGGTTAGAAATTGAGGGTCGCCCTGATGGTAAAGGCATTGGCGCTGATCTTGGTAGCACAGTAACTACCCATCTTGATCACCGTATTGCTATGAGTTTCTTGGTGCTTGGTTTAAATTCAGAACATCCAGTGACCATTGATGATGCTAATGTGATTAAAACCAGCTTCCCACAATTTTTGCCTCTAATGGAGAGCATTGGCGCTAAAATGGTGGCTTGCGCATAAAACTGTATATGAGAGGACGATAGAATGGGATCAGATAAATCTTTTATACTGGCGATTGATGGCCCTGCCGCATCGGGCAAGGGCACTTTGGCACGTATGCTCTCAAAAGAATTAGGCTTACCCCATTTGGATACGGGTTTAACATTTCGTGCCGTTGCCTATGAATTATTGCAACAAAATCAACCCTTGGATGATGAGGTGCTTGCTATTAAAGCCGCCCAAAACCTTGATCTTGGCGCCATGGATCGCACAGTTTTAGCAGATCATGAAATTGGTAATGCGGCCTCAAAAATTGCTGTCATGAGCGGTGTCCGCGAAGTGTTGAAACAAAAACAGCGCGCATTTGCCAACCAAGATGAAGGCGCAATTTTAGATGGCCGTGATATTGGCACCGTAATTTGCCCCGATGCAGATTTAAAACTCTATGTAATAGCTGATGCAGAAATTCGTGCAGAACGTCGTTATAAAGAAATTTTGGATAAAGAAATACCAGCGGCTGGTGAAACTGCCGATCTTGAACAGATTTTAGCCGATATCATTGCCCGTGATGAGCGCGATATGGGGCGTTCTGATAGCCCTTTGAAACCCGCAGAAGACGCTCATTTGCTTGATACTTCACGAATCGATATAGAATCTGCATTTAAATTAGCTTTAGACCTTGTAAATCGGGCAAAATCTGCTTAAAACAGCCGCCAAGTGGGAATGATCTAACTATTCTTTATGTATTTTTAAAGAACTGGATCATGATCTCACAGAAAATAGAATGAAAATTCATCAATGCGCCAGATCTATTTTAGAAAACCGTTTTTGGTAATCTAATCAAGGTCGGTGAATTGGATTTCAATATTAACACAAACCAAACGGCGCTGATCTGCATATTTTAATATCAGATCATAGGAGTATGAATGAACCAGAATCCATCACTTGAGGACTTTGAAGCCCTCTTAAATGAATCTTTCTCAGATAATAATCTAGTTGAAGGCTCTGTTATCAAGGGCACTATTACTGGCTTTGAAAAAGACCTAGCAGTTATCGATGTTGGCCTTAAAGTTGAAGGTCGCGTTCCCCTTAAAGAATTCGGCGCGAAAGCTAATGACGGCTCGTTGCAAATTGGCCAAGAAGTAGAAGTTTATCTAGAGCGTATTGAAAACGCTGTTGGTGAAGCTGTACTTTCTCGCGAAAAAGCACGCCGTGAAGAAAGCTGGGTACGCCTTGAGAAGCAATTTGAAGCTGGCGAAAAAGTTGAAGGCGTTATCTTCAGCCAAGTTAAAGGTGGCTTTACGGTTGACCTTGACGGCGCTATCGCATTCTTGCCGCGCTCACAAGTGGACATCCGTCCTATCCGTGACATTGACCCATTAATGAACAATCCGCAGCCTTTCCAAATCTTGAAAATGGATCGCCGCCGTGGAAATATTGTTGTATCTCGCCGTACTGTGCTTGAAGAAAGCCGTGCAGAACAACGTTCAGAGATTGTACAAAATCTTGGTGAAGGCCAAACCGTTGAAGGTGTGGTTAAAAATATCACTGATTATGGTGCATTCGTTGATCTTGGCGGTATTGATGGTCTATTGCACGTTACCGATATGGCTTGGCGTCGTGTTAACCACCCATCAGAGATTTTGAACATTGGCGAAACTGTTAAAGTTCAAATCATTCGTATCAACCAAGACACACACCGTATCTCACTTGGCATGAAACAATTGGAGAGTGATCCATGGGAAGGCGTTGAAGCGACTTATCCATTGCATGCAAAAATCCAAGGTCGTGTTACTAATATTACTGATTATGGTGCATTCGTTGAATTACAGCCTGGCATTGAAGGCTTGATCCACGTTTCAGAAATGTCATGGACTAAGAAGAATGTACATCCTGGTAAAATCGTTTCTACTTCTGAAGAAGTTGAAGTGGTTGTATTGGAAGTGGATTCATCTAAACGCCGTATTTCTCTTGGCCTTAAACAGACACTGTCTAACCCATGGGAATCATTCGCTGATAAATTCCCTGTTAACACAGAAGTTGAAGGCGAAGTTAAAAACATCACTGAGTTTGGCCTATTCATTGGCCTTGATGGCGATGTTGACGGCATGGTTCACTTGTCTGACCTTGATTGGAACCGTTCTGGTGAAGAAGCTATCGAAGACTATAAAAAAGGCGACATGGTTAAAGCTGTGGTACTTGATGTGGACATCGAAAAAGAGCGTATTTCACTTGGCGTGAAACAATTGGGCGGTGATCCAATGGAAAATGCAGCAGACAGTGAAGGCGGCGCATTACGCAAAAACGCTATCGTTACTGCTGAAGTGATTGAAGTGAAATCAGGCGGCTTGGACGTTAAAATTACTGATAGTGAACTTACAGCATTCATTAAACGTGCTGATCTATCTCGTGATCGTGACGAACAACGCCCAGAGCGTTTTACTGTTGGTCAAAAAGTTGATGCACGCGTGGTTCAGTTTGATAAGAAAACTCGCCGCGTTGGTCTATCAATTAAAGCTCTTGAAATTGCTGAAGAAAAAGAAGCTGTTAAACAATATGGTTCTTCTGACTCAGGTGCATCACTAGGTGATATTCTTGGTGCTGCTCTTCAAGGCAATAACGAAGACGATAAATAAGCTTTAATTTTTAGCTTATAATTACATTTAACCTGCGGAGCTCATGGCTTCGCAGGTTTTTTTTATTTTCTACTAGACGAAAAGTTTCCCTTACGGTATAGCCATAAAGTTATCACTACATTATTTTACCGGTATATTTTTTAATGGCTATGCAGATTGATGAAATTTTAGACCGTCGGAAGCTCCGCAAAAAATTAAGTTTTTGGCGGATTATAACATTTTTACTGATTGCAGCCGTTGTGCTTAGTCTATTTTCATTCGCATCCCAAAAAGCAGACTGGTTTAATAAAACGGGTGAACATATTGCACGTATAGAGATCAAGGGCGTGATCACGCACGATAAGCCGCTCATTACCATGATCAATAAACTTAAAAACAATGACAGTGTTAAAGGCGTATTGGTAATTATGGATAGCCCTGGTGGCACAGTCGTTGGTGGCGAAGCCATTTATGAAGCATTGCGTGGGCTGGCAAAAGAAAAGCCTGTAGCAACCTCTGTTATCAACCTAGCCGCATCCGCTGGCTATATGATTGCCTCCGCTTCAGATCATATTGTTGCCCATCGCACATCTATGGTTGGATCTATTGGCGTTTTATTTCAATATCCCACCATTGGCGGACTATTGGATAAGATCGGTGTCAAGTATGAGATCATTAAATCAGCCCCTTTAAAGGCAGAACCATCCATATTTCATGATACAAAGCCTGACGTTAAAGAGGCTATACAAGCGCTGATTGAAGATGATTATAATTGGTTTGTTGATTTGGTAACAGAACGCCGCCCATTTGATCGTGCAACCACCTTGAAATTGGCCGATGGCCGAGTCTTCACAGGCAATCAAGGACTACAAAACAAATTAATAGATGCCATTGGTAATGAAGAAGTTGCTCTTAAATGGCTTTATGAACAAGAAGGACTGAATGACGAATTAAACGTGTTTGATTG
>CAKMZG010000059.1:0-5836 GCA_929200335.1 uncultured Alphaproteobacteria bacterium
ATTGGCGCGAATAGTTCTCATTTAAGTGAATCCACTTAAATGCTACACGCGCTAGCGCGCACCACTTATCTATAGATTCATAAATGCGCCCTATCTCTTTGTTGTTGCAGGTTTTAATAATTAATAAAACTCAACTGTTGGTTATATTGGATTAGCGGCAGCGTGCTTCATAAATAGAGCCATCAGCTGCACGGTAACGGCAATAACCTGGCTTTGTTGCATAACCAACAAATGCACCAGCTGCACCGCCAATTAATGCGCCAGTTGCAATGCCACGACGCCCACTGCCCGTTGCAGCAGCAATCAATCCACCTGCGACAGCGCCAGCGGTAGCACCGCCTACAGTACGTTGGGTTGGATCATTGGAGTTGCACCCCGATAATCCAATCATAGAGGCAACAACAGCACCAATTACTAATTTTGACATCTCAATCTCCTTATCTATTATTTATAACCAATATATATTTTTATAAATGAACCACAGATGAACAAGATACGTATGAATCTTTATTGCTCACAAAAATTATACACCATTTGTTTATATTACCAATTACAATAAACATGAAAGTAAGACCAAAAAATGACTAAACTCTGTTCTTATCATAATTCAAAGGAGACTTGCCTTATTTGGTTTCGTGATGATTTGCGACTACGGGACAATCAAGCCCTCACTGAAGCGGTTAAGGAAGTAAGGCAAACTGGTAAACCTTTAATTGCGCTATATTTATTAGATGATAAAAGCGAAGCACTGCGCTCTTTAGGTTCTGCGCAACAATATTGGCTGCATCACTCTTTAACAAAATTAAAAGCGCATCTTTTAGAACTCAATATCCCATTATTCTTTCAAAAAGGTGACACGCATCAGCAATTACTAAAGCTTTGTGGAGACTTAAATATCACGGAGATATTTTGGAATCGCCGTTATAGTGATGGTAGCATTGCCGTTGATAGCGTAGTAAAAAGCGCGCTTAGCCAAAACAACATAACTTGCAACAGCTATTCTGGTTATTTGCTTCATGAACCATGGCAAATTAAAACTGGTAAAGGCGATCCCTACAAGGTCTACACTCCATTTTGGCGCAATTTTTCTGCTCAATTTTCCCCCACCCCTCCACTTTCAGCCCCCAAGGCTTTGGATAAAAATCAACAAAGCGACCTCTTAAAGTTAAACATCGGCGATAAACTTAAAGACTGGAAGTGGCTGCCAGAAAATCCCAACTGGGCTAAAAATTGGGATAGACAATGGCAGCCCGGTGAAGAGAACGCTCACAAACGCTTAGGAGTTTTTTTAGAAGGCGCAATTCATCACTATAAAGAGGGGCGAGACATACCTTCTCAAGCCTACACATCAAAAATGTCCCCTCATCTAAGATTTGGAGAAATTTCTCCCAATCAAATTTGGTATAGCCTAGCATTTCATCAAGATAAGATTGACCCAGCTAGCTATGAGACTTACCAAAAAGAGCTAGTTTGGCGTGAATTTGCTTATCATCTGCAGTTTCATTGGCCTAATTTGCACCAACGAAATTTTAACAAAAAATTCGACCATTTTCCATGGATTGAAAATCAGGGATTGTTAGAACGCTGGAAAAAAGGCCGGACAGGCTATCCCATTGTTGATGCTGGAATGCGGCAATTATGGCAAGAGGGCTGGATGCATAATCGGGTGAGAATGGTGGTAGCCTCATTTTTAGTAAAGCATCTGATGATTGATTGGCGCCATGGAGAACGCTGGTTTTGGGACTGCCTATTGGATGCCGATCCCGCCTCAAACCCTGTTAGCTGGCAATGGGTGGCGGGATGTGGCGCGGATGCCTCACCCTATTTTAGGATTTTCAACCCCTATACACAGGCGCAAAAATTCGACCCTAATGCAGAATATATTAAAACATATGTGAGTGAACTCCAGTCTACATCGGCAAATGACATTTTAAAACCGCCTAAGGCTTCACAGCATGACATTCAATTAGATTTTAAAAGTAAAACTACTTATTCCCCCCCTATTGTAGCTCATGATGCAGCAAGAAAACGAGCATTAGAAGCACTTAAAACACTACCGAAGTAACATTTAAAATTTCAAAGTATATAAAGCTTTGATTACCAAATAATATTAAAAAAAACTTGCCAAAACTTAAATTACCATGGCAACATTATTAATGGAGAGGACATTTATGCACAATTGTCATGTAGTGGGAGGACATAATGCAAAATAACACATTGGATAATTTTGGTACAATTGAACTAACTAGGGATAATCTAAAACAGAAGATCAAAGGCTTACCTTCACAAGCCAAAATCATGTTAAAGGCACTCACCTTTATCAAATTTGGCAGCCTAACCATCACCCTGCCTAACCGAAGTACATTTCTCATAAGGGGTAAAAACAAGGGCCCCTCGGCAGATTTAACCCTATACAATTGGAAGCTTATCAAGCGCGCGCTCTCAAATGGTACAATTGGTATTGCTGAGAGTTATATTGATGAAGACTGGAACAGTAAGGATATTTCTATATTCTTAGAGTTCTTTTGCATCAATGAAAATGTTGGGTATGATCTTACCACGGGCAACTGGTTGTTAAATACCCTTGCAAAATTGCGTCACTTCTTAAACAGCAACACTAAGGCGGGTTCAAAGCGTAATATTTCTGCTCATTATGATCTGGGGAATGCATTTTATAAAGAATGGTTAGATCCCAGTATGACTTATTCATCTGCACTTTATAGCGATGGCGCTAACGATTTGGAAAGCGCACAAATGGCTAAATACCGTTCTTTAGCTCAGCTTACAGATATTCAATCTCACCATCATGTTTTGGAAGTTGGGTGTGGCTGGGGCGGATTTGCGGAATATGCTGCCACTCACATCGGTTGCAAAGTAACCTGCCTAACCATCAGTGAGGAACAATATAAATATGCAGTAAAACGCATTAATGACAAAGGTTTAAGTGATAAGGTAAAAATTAAAAAACAAGATTACCGTGATGAGAGCAGCACCTATGACCGCATTGCCTCCATTGAAATGTTTGAAGCTGTAGGGGAAAAATTCTGGCCGACCTATTTTAACAAACTACACGATTGCTTAAAACCAAATGGTAAGGCTGGATTACAAATTATCACGATAAAAGATCGCGCTTTTGAAATTTATCGTCACAAACCTGATTTCATCCAACGTTATATTTTTCCTGGTGGCATGTTGCCCTCACCTGAGGCTCTAGAAAAAGTCACAAAACCTGCTGGTTTTAAATTAATTGAAGATTTTGGTTTTGGAAAAGATTATGCCAGAACGCTAGCAGAATGGCGTGTGAAATTTTGGCAGGCCTGGCCAAAATTAAAACCCCTAGGCTTTGATGAGCGCTTTAAGCGACTTTGGGAATTTTATTTCCACTATTGTGAGGCGGGCTTTAATGCGGGCCATATTGATGTACGGCAGATGGTATATAGCAAAAACCAGTAATGAAGATCATTACCAAGATTGCCTAAAACACAATCCACTCATCCACGTGATATAGGCCTGCAGCCTACAAGAGCGTATCACTTATCTATAAGTTCATAAATGCGCTCTATCCCTTTTTTGCTGCATGTCATTATTCCCAAACCTGGTAGCCACTTTTGGGTGACATACTCTATTAAACAAGTGGGATAAATAATTCACGCCAAGCCAGCATGGAAACCAAAAATAAAACCAAAGATACTAGGGATGCAAAATCACGAATAAATGCCATATCAAACCTCATACTTTACTCAACTCAAAACCATTTACTTAGCGCGTGTAGCCTTTAGGTAGTTTCACCTAAATGAGAACTATATGCGCCCATTAAGGAAACTAGAGCGGCGCTTTGAATTCATTCAAACGCATCAAGCCCTAGTAGTTTAAGATGATACATCACTCCTTGGTTCTCGGAATTTGTATCGAATGCTATAAAGTCAAAACCAAGAAAATATTGGACAATCCCGTAAATATTCATCTTTAATTCACTTTATGTTCTTATAATGTTCTAATTTATTTTGAAAGTCAAGCGCAAAAATAGATTTTTTGCATAGCCCTATGCATCCTCCTATTTTGTATTGAAATAAGTGCTTTAAGTTCCAGCTACAATGATCGCCGCACCAAAGGAAGCCTTTAAGCGCATATCCCGTGCTTCTTGATATTCTGCACAATTATACCAGTTTCGAGCGGCTTCCATATCAGGAAACTCTAAAATCACCATACGCTCATAATCCCACGCCCCCTCAATGACATCAGTCTCCCCGC
Source organism: uncultured Alphaproteobacteria bacterium (assembly GCA_929200335.1). Classification (GTDB taxonomy): domain Bacteria; phylum Pseudomonadota; class Alphaproteobacteria; order Rhizobiales; family Rhizobiaceae; genus CAKMZG01. The sequence goes on from CAKMZG010000059.1 coordinate 4,252, forward strand.
CCCTTGATAAAAATTTGCCGCCAAATTTTTCTATGGTACTAGGTGATAATTTCTTATAGGCTTCAAAGGCTTCATCATCGATTATGGTCTCTTGAAATATAACATAGGCTGCCATGATTTTTTTCCTCATAAATTAAGAAACTATATCATCTCTTTTAGTATTTTCAGAAAGGCCTGCACCTTTGTCGTGCGGTGCAAGTCCACATGGGTCACCAACCACAGATTACTTTGCCATTCATCAAGGGGAGGATAAACCTCTACCATGCCTTGAGCTGCCATTGCTTTTCTTTTCAATAAAAAACCAATACCCAAACCTGATAAAATGGCTTCTTCTATTACACGCTGACTACTGGCTTTAAACGTTATTCGATCTTTGGGAATATTGCCCCTCATCCAGCGAATGGATGGTGCGCCATCTTCAAGATTTTCAGTACCGATAAACTTATGCTTATTAAAATCGCCTAATGTTTTGGGTATACCTTTTTTTGTTACATAGCTTTCGTGAGCATAAAGCCCAATCTCAACTTTAGCAAAATGTTGCACCACATTATCGGGTTGATCAGGTTTTTTGCCAGCACGAATAGCTACATGTGCTTCACCATATTCTAATTTGAACAGGCGGTTATCTGTAAGAATGCGAATAGTAATAGCAGGATGCTCTGTTTGAAAACGATTTAATGCAGGCAAAAGTAATGAAGCGGCAGACTCTAGAGAAGTTATAATAAGCTCACCTGAAAGCTCACTCCCCTTACCTTTAATTCGCCGCAGCAATTGCGTGAATTGTTCATCGGTGGTCGCCCCCACCTGCATTAAATCAAGCCCAGCCTCGGTTGGGGTATAACCTTTGCTATGGCGCTGAAATAATTTTTGCCCCAATTCTTCTTCCAAGGCATCAATATGACGAATAACAGTTGCACGATGCACACCCAAAGCATCAGCCGCTGCCGATATAGTGCCAAGGTGCGCCACTTGCCATGCAGTTCTCAACTCATCCCAATTTTCTGGCCATTGTTTCATCCCCCAACTTTAATGTTGCAAAAATGCACAGTCAATGTGCAAAAAAACCATCTACAATTTATTTTTGCAACATATATATTCCCTTCCTAAACAAGTGACAGGAAACCAATATGAAAATTTTAGCATTTGCAGCAAGCAGCAGTAAAAATTCTATCAACCGCAAATTGGTGAATTATGCGACAGAAATTTATAGCAGTGAAATTAACCAAGATGCCGAAATTGAAATTTTGGACTTAAATGATTACGAAATGCCGATTTATAGCATCGACCGTGAAAACGAGAGCGGCATGCATCCTCTAGCACAGAAATTTCATGATAAAATCTCAAATGTTGATGCTCTAATCATCTCATTTGCAGAGCACAACGGCCATTATACTGTCGCTTATAAAAATATTTTTGATTGGGCATCCCGTCTTGAGGGTAAGGTCTATCAAGATAAACCAAGCATCATCCTTTCTACCTCACCCGGCCAAGGTGGCGGGGCGAGTGTATTGGGTGCCGCCATTCATTCAGCACCCTTTTTTGCCATGAATGTTAAAGGCAGCCTTTCTGTTGGCAGTTTTTATGA
>CAKMZG010000059.1:5846-13324 GCA_929200335.1 uncultured Alphaproteobacteria bacterium
GTCTTTGACGTGGAAAATAATCGTATCACTGATGATGCAATCAACGAAAAACTTAAATCTACTTTACAAAATCTATAAGAGAGAAACGACAATGCAAAAATACATCCTACTTGGTATTAAAATCCTTATTTCCCTAGCCTTTGTTGCAGCTGGTGCTGCAAAATTAATTGGCGCTGAAATGATGGTTCAAACTTTTGAATTTTTGGGCACACAACTGGGTTTTGAAAATGGTGGCCTGCAATGGTTCCGCTATGTAACTGGCTTGATTGAAGTTGGTTCAGTAGCCCTGCTTTGGTTGAACGGCAGACAAGCAATCGGTGCTGGTCTTTTGGTTTGCACAATGATTGGCGCGACCCTTGCGCACCTATTCATCTTAGGCCCATCAGCTCTACCTGCTGTTATCCTAGGCCTATTATCTGCCTATGTGCTTTACAGCTACCGTGGCCAATTGGTTAAATAGCCCCCCTCCCAAGTTTGAAGGCGTCATAGCTATCTCTATGGCGCCTTTTTTCTATAAAACATGATTAAATTACCACAAAGTGCAAGGCATACGCCCACCACACCCCAAAAATGCCATTCATACCCCTCAAAGAGTGTTGAAAGTGTAAGGGCTACAATGGGAAAAAGTACCGTTGTATAAGCAGATTTTGCCGAACCAATACGTGCCACTAGCGTTAAATAGGTTGTAAAACCGATGATGGTTCCAACGACGGATAAATAAACCAATGCAAGCGTAAAGTTAACATTGGGGGGCGCTGGCGTAGCGCTGCCTGTAATCAGAATTAATACCATCAAAATTGATGAACCATAAATCAGCCCCCAGCAATTGGCCTGAAGTGGCGCAATGCCGGCAGCGCTATTGCGCCGTGATACCATATTGCCCAACGAGAAAAACACCGTTCCTAAAACAGCAAAGCCAATGCCTTTCAGCGCCCCAAACTCAAAGCCTAAAAATATCTCGCGGCTAAACAATAAAATTAGCCCCAAAGTGCCAACAAAGGCTGCAATAAAGGTTCGCAGTCCTATTTTCTCACGATAAATCAACCAGCCATTAATAGCATTAAAAATGGTGGCCAATGAGAATATCACAGAAACTAATCCAGAAGATACGCTTAGAGTTGCTTGATAGAAACATAAAAAGTTACAGCAAAATAAACATACCCCTTGCAAAAAAAGATAAGGTTGATCTTTCATCGTTTGCAAGCGCAATTTGCCCGTGAGTAAAAGCCATGCGAACAGCAATATTGCCGCTAAAGCAAAGCGATAAAATACGGAAGTAATAATTGGCACATCACTAATTTGAAATGTAATGGCAATCCAAGTGGATCCCCAAATCAATACGGTGCTGATAAATAGAAATAGATTCATGCACTTTATCCTAATTGTTCTCGTTTAGGTGAATCCACCTAAACGCCACACGCGTTAGCCCAACGCACAAGTGAAGCAACACCAATACCAAAACGCCTTGCTGTCTCATTAAAGCTTAAGCCTTCTTTCTCGTGGATCGATAATACATGTTTTCTGAATTTTAATGGGGCGGTCATAAAATTAGTTTAATCAATATTCAGCCGTTTGGCTATATAAGCCATCCTCATGTTTTGAGCAAATTGAACAACATTGTATTAAGGGAGTGTTGGTAGTTTATTCGACCCGCTCACCATGTCTAAATTCATAACTTGGCGCATACATGGTCACCAACTCTTCTGAAGCTGTAGGATGAACCGCCATGGTGTTATCAAAGTCTGTTTTTGTTGCCCCCATCTTCATGGAAATTGCAATTAACTGAGCCATTTCACCAGCATCATCACCCATGATATGAGCACCAATAACTCGTTTTGAAGCTCCATCAACAATAAGCTTCATAAGCATTTTTTCATCACGACCAGAAAGCGTATTGCGCATCGGTCTAAATTCTGCGCGATAGACCTCAACATGTTCGTATTTTTTCACTGCATCTTCTTCTGACAATCCCACTGTACCTATCTCAGGTTGACTAAAAACCGCCGTTGCTATCAGTTCATGATCAGGTTTTTGCGGCTCACCTTTATATTCTGTAGAAATAAAACACATACTCTCATGGATAGCCACTGGTGTTAATTGCACCCGATTAGTCACATCACCAACAGCCCAGATGTTGTCTACATTGGATTTAGAATAGTCATCTACTTTAATATAGCCACGCGTATCCATCTCAACACCTGCAAGCTCTAACCCTAAGCCTTTGGTAACAGGTAAACGGCCTGTCGCTAACATCACTTGATCAGCAATCCAATGATTACCGCCCTTATCTTCAACACGAAGAGTGCCATCAGAATTTTTATCAACTTGATTAATCTCTGTATTTAGGCGTAAATTCACCCCACGTTTTTGCAATGAATCCATCAAAAGCGTGCGTAAATCTTTATCAAAATTCTTCAAGATTTCAGAACCTCGATAGGCAAGCGTTGTATCCACACCAAGACCTGCAAAAATACCTGCAAACTCAACAGCAATATAGCCACCACCTGAGATGGTAATTTTCTGGGGCAGTTTTTTAAGATCAAAAACTTCATCTGATGTGATACAAAATTCTGAGCCCAGCATATCCGATTGACGGTTAGGTGTACCGCCAACGGCGACCATGATTTTTTCAGCCGTTACAATTTTATCTTCAGCGACAAGATAGACACTATGCGCATCTTTGAATTCCGCGCGGGAATTGAAAATATCAACGCCAGCATTATCAAGGCCTTTGCGATAAAGCCCTTCCAAGCGCTCAAGCTCCTTATCTTTGGCATCAATCAGATAATTCCAATCAAAGGTGGTATTACCTACATCCCAGCCAAAACCTCGACAATCTTCAAATTGATCAGAAAATTTTGAGGCGTAAACCATAAGTTTTTTCGGTACACAACCTCTAATTACACAGGTTCCGCCATAGCGATATTCTTCTGCAATACCAACACGATGCCCTAAAGATGAAACCATTCGACCTGCCCGTACACCGCCAGAGCCACCACCTATTACAAAAAGATCATAATCATATTGTGTCATTTTAGAATATCCATTTTAAATTGCGCAAATTGCGCTGATTATCGTTTTAAAAACCCTGCCACAACGTCGGCAGCAATTTCAGCCCCAGGTTTATTCGTTTTCATTGCATTAATAACATCTTCAAAACCTGCCATTTGGGTTTTTCGCTCGAATGTATCTGATGCCAAACGCTCTAACAAACGAACCATCGCTTGAGGATGTGCAAACTCTTGTAGCCGCTCAGGAATAACAATTCTATCCGTAATTAGATTAGGCAATGCTGCACTCCAACCTTTTAGGAGAAAGCGAAATTGATTAGCAATGGGGTCAAGTTGATAGTATAATACGGTCGGCACTTTTGAGATTGCCAACTCTAAGGATACAGTACCAGAGGCCGCCAAGGCTATATCAGCCGTTCTAAAAGCCTCCCACTTAGCCTCATCCCCCTCAATAACCGTTATATCAAAAGGCCAATCAGAAATTATATTTTTGATCGTATCTGCATGTTTAGCAACCACAGGCATGATCAACTCATAATCATTGCCTCGCTCTTTTAAAACCTCAAGGGTGTCGTGAATTATTGGCATATGGCGCTTTATCTCGCCTGAGCGTGAGCCAGGCAAAAGCAGGAGTTTGGGCATCTCTCCAATTACATGACCCGTATTCTTTTCATCAATGCGTGTCGTCAAAGGATGCCCAACATAGGTAGCCTCTGGCCCATTAAGACGCTTCAATGCCTCAACCTCAAAAGGTAGAATTGCCAAAACATGATCAATATAAGCAGTCATCTTTTCAGCACGGCTCTCTCGCCATGCCCAAACACTTGGACAGACATAATGAATGATAGGAATATGAGGCGCTTTAGCCCTCACCTTTTTTGCCACCCGATGGGTAAAATCAGGGCTATCGATTAAAACCACGCAATCTGGATTTTTCGCTATAATATCGTTGGCGGTATCCCTGATACGGCTCAAAATAGTTGGTAGACGGCCAAGCACAGCGGTAATGCCCATCACAGCAATTTGCTCAATATCAAAAAGGCTTTTCAACCCTTTCGCTTGCATTTGATCGCCAGCAAGCCCTAAAAACTTAATGTTAGAATGCTTTTGCTCTAGCGCATCCATTAAAGCTGCGCCAAGAGCGTCGCCAGAGGCCTCGCCAATTACAAAATAGACTTGTTTATGTTTAGCGTCATCCGCCATTTTACCTCAATATACTTAAATCAGCGTTTTAAAGCACTGCCGCTCTAATAAAGATACCATATTCTTTTGCCAACGCTATGGTTTTCTCACGCTCTAAAATTAATGTGCGATCAGCTTCAATTGCAATGCCTTTTAAGCCAGCTATGGCAGCATTCTCAATCGTTTTGGGGCCGATGCTGGGCAAATCCACCCGCAAATCCTGATTTGGCCTTGCGCATTTGATTAAAATACCACCTGCATCATGGGATAAGCGGCCGTTCTTTTTCAATTCAGCAATACGCAAAATCATAGCATCAGTGCCCTCAGCACCCTCCACTGCAACCGCGCGCTTATTGACCATCACCAAACCTTGACCAATATCATGAGCGCCAATGGTGCGCGCAATCTCAAAACCGATTTCCATGGAGAGTTCAGCTTTTTTAGCAGGTTTCTTGCCGCTAATCATACCCTCATCAGCAACCAATTGTGGAGCAACATCATGAACGCCCACAACATCAAAACCTTGTTTATTGAAAATTGAAACTACGCCGTTTAAAACTTGATTATCACCACCCAGCATGAAGCTAAGGATTTGTGGCAGAGTTTTAATTGCCCCCCAATCCAATTTCAGTTTAAGAAAATCTGGGCGCTGCTTAACGCCCCCAGCCATGATGACTTTTTGCACACCATGGGCTTTCATGGTTTTGAACATTTTGCCAACTTCACCCCAAGCTAACATGCACTCCGCTTTTGAAGTTGCCCAAGCATCCACATCATCTTTAAGCCCTAAAAGCAAAGGAGGATTGCCATTTTGCACCAAAGTTTCATAGATTTCTTTAGGCAATTGACCATTACCTGAAATCAAGGCAATTTCATAAAATGCATTAGTTTGAGACTTATCTTGAGCGGGCAATTTATCCCTCCATTTTCTCAAAAACCATGCACCTATTCAGGTACACAAAGTTGGCGACGACGCTCATCTAAAACAAAATTCAGCATATCAGCAACATATTGATCATCACCTGCAGATACTTTTAGTGCTTTTGCATTTTCCTGCACAGTAGCACCTTTTTTAAACAAATCACCATAGGCGTTTTGCACTGCTTTAATGCTTTCACGTGGGATATTATTACGCTTCATGCCAATTAAGTTGAGACCGCGAAGCGTTGCACGATTACCAATGGTCAACCCATAAGGAATAACATCATGCTCCACACCAGACATACCACCAATAAAGGCATGATGACCAATACGGCAAAATTGATGAGCTCCAGATGCACCACCAAAGATAACAAAGTCTTCAACTGTAACATGGCCAGCCAACATCACATTATTAGATAGAATAACATTATTACCAACCATGCAATCATGGGCAATATGCGAACAAGCAAGAAATACACAATGATTACCAATTTGGGTTAAGCCATTGTTTTCCTCAGTACCAGGGTGAATGGTAACCCCTTCACGGATAAGGCAATCTTCACCTATGATAAGTTGATTTTTCTCTCCACGGTATTTTAAATCTTGCGGCTCATGGCCAATAACTGCTGTTGGAAAAATCTTGGTTCTTGCGCCAACATCAGTATTACCTGCAATTGAAACATGGGACAAAAGCTTAGCGCCATCTCCTAATTTGACTTCAGATCCAACATGGCAAAACGGGCCAATCTCTACGCCTTCACCTAAAATTGCACCGTCTTCAATAACGCTTGATGCGTGAATTTTTTGTATCATTATTAGCTCGCTACATCCATCATGGCGCTGATCATTGCTTCCGCAACCTTATTATCTCCAACATAAGCTTCACAAGCATATTTAAAAATATTACGGCGTTGATTATGTTTTTTAATGCGATATTCAACCACATCACCAGGGCGTACAGGTTTTCTAAAACGCCCCTTATCAATGGTCATGAAATATACAGTGTTGGGCTGCTCAGAAAAATACTCATGAGCGCATACAGCACCGGCAGTTTGTGCCATGCCTTCGATCAGCAAAACACCTGGCATGATAGGGTTTTCAGGAAAATGTCCCGTAAAATGAGGCTCATTGATCGTAACATTTTTAATGCCAACAGCACTCTCATCACGATCCACATCTATAATGCGATCAATTAATAAAAACGGATAACGATGTGGCAAAAGCTGCATTAAGCGTTCAATCTCGATGGTATCTAATTCTGTCGTCATGTATTTATTCCATTTCACTAATCATATGAGATATACTTTATTTGCTTTTATTCTGTTTTCTTGTCACGTGCAAAGAGAAATTATGATTTTTTCTTTGCTTCTGCTTCCATTTTTCGTGCTTCGCTACGCATTTTTGCAACATCTTTCAACCAATGTTTGGCATACCTAGCAGGTGTTCCGCCCCAGCGTGCGCCCGCTGGCACATCATTAGCCACACCACTACTTGCTGCAATCTGCGCACCATCGCCAATATTTAAATGCCCAGCAACAGCCGTATGCCCGCCAATAGCCACATAATCACCAAGTGTTGTACTGCCAGCGATGGCAACCTTAGACACCAAGACACAGTGACAACCAATGACCACATTATGACCGATTTGCACCATATTATCCATCTTAGTGCCTTCCCCGATTACAGTATCTCGATTAGCGCCACGGTCGATACAAGAATTTGCACCAATCTCAACCTTATCTTGAATGATAACACGGCCAATTTGCGGCACTTTTAAATGTCCGCCAAACCCCATAGAAAAACCAAAACCATCTTGACCAATAGCAGCGCCGTTATGAATAATTACATCATTGCCGATCAACGTATGCTGTATTGTGGTATTGGCACCAATGGTTACATTTCGACCAATTTTTACATTAGAACCAATTACAGCACCTGCACAGATCAAACTGCCCGCACCTATTTCTGCTCCAGCCCCAATCACAGCACCTGCATCAACGGTTACGCTATCTTCCAATTTTGCACTTGGGCTAATATGCGCTGCCTCAGAGACACCCTCCTCGCCCATAATAGGTAGAGGGCGCATAGACTGTGGGGAGAGTTTTGCGAGGAGTTTAGAGTAGGCACGATATGGGTCTGCAACCACAATGGCAGCAGTCTTCTCAGGCACACGATCTAAATATTTTTTGGCGATTAATACAGCCGTTGCTTTGGTGTTTGCCAAAATAGGCGCATAACGTGGATTGTCTACAAATGCCAGATGACCATTATCCGCTTCATCAATGGGTGCCACATCATTAACTTGATCATCAAGATTGATATGAACAGATTGATTGACAATTTCACCTTTTATAAATTCGGCGA
>CAKMZG010000060.1:0-3491 GCA_929200335.1 uncultured Alphaproteobacteria bacterium
GGCTACTATAAATAATAAATATAGGTTATATATAAAAACTATGATAAATTTTCGTGATATAGAATATATATTATATGCAGCACAAAGTGGCAGCTTTGCAGGTGCAGCAAAAGCTTGCAATATCTCCCAACCCTCGCTCAGCATTCAAATTAAGAAAGTTGAAGACCGCTTAGGCAATCGTATTTTTGTACGTAGCAAAAAGGGTGTGAAGCTCACAAGCTTTGGTGAAACAATCGTCCCGCATCTTATTAATGTACAAAAAGAACTTAAAGCCATTGATACCATATCACAACATATGATAAATCAGCCAAAACCTCATTTGAAAATAGGGGTAATTCATACGGTTGCCCCATATTTATTGCCCCGTATTAAAAATGAAGCACAAATCCAATTTTCTGAAAATTCAACACACCAACTCGTCAATAAATTAATTAATGAAGAAATAGACGCCGCTATATTAGCCTTGCCAATTAAGCTTATGCAATTGGAAAGTATAAAACTCTATAGGGAGCCTTATTATCTGGTGAGTTCAGAAAATAATCCAATGCTTGAGCAAATTAATATGGATAATATGCTTCCCCCTGAGGGTACTCAATTTTTAATCCTCTCAGAAGAGCATTGTTTGGGGCAACATATGGTAGAGCTTTGTAACTTACGCCAATATCAGCATGAGACTGGTGACAAATATCGCGCTACCAGCTTAGAGACCATTCGTCAAATGGTAGCTGTTAGCAACAACTTAACACTGCTTCCAGCACTTGCGCATCGTCATAATGATGGACTTGGCTATCGCTCACTGCCCAAGCGTTTTTTCCGCGAGATAGGGCTTGTGTTTAACAACCAAACACCACATTTAAATGATATATACAGCTTTGCCGATGAGATAAAAACCTTGATCGGCAATGCCATTAATCCTCAGCTTTAATCTGCAAGCTTGGCACGATCGTGAGGTGCATTAAAATCAATCTTTGGCCCTGCAGGAACAATTCTTGTTGGATTAATTGATGTATGACTTTGATAATAATGCTTTTTGATGTGATCCATATTCACGGTTTCCGCAATATTTGGGTGCTGATATAGATCGCGCACATAGGCTGATAGATTTTTGTAATCCTCAATGCGCTTGATGTTACATTTAAAATGGCCAACATAAACAGCATCAAAACGAATGAGTGTTGTAAATAAACGCCAATCTGCTTCTGTTATTTGTGTACCCGTTAAATAGCGTTGTTTTTCAAGCCGCGCATCCAGCCAATCTAAGGTTTCAAAAAGTGGTATAACAGCCTCTTTATAAGCCTCTTGGGTTGTAGCAAAGCCTGATTTATAAACCCCGTTATTTACCGTATCGTAAATGCGCTCATTAAGAACATCAATCTCCCCTCGCAATTCATTAGGGTAATAATCACCCTCTAAGGCGCCAATATCATCAAAAGCAGAATTAAACATTCGGATAATTTCTGAAGATTCATTTGAAACAATAGTATTTGTTTTTTTATCCCAAAGCACTGGAACCGTCACTCGGCCAGAATAATCTGATTTAGCTGCCGTATAGATTTGATACATAAAAGCAGCATTATTAATAGAATCAGCAATTGCACCTTCTCCAACTTCAAATGTCCAGCCATCTTCCGCCATATACCAATGCACAACAGAAATACTGATCATATTTTGTAAGCCCTTTAAGGCGCGGAAAATCAGAGTTCTATGCGCCCAAGGACAAGCCAATGATACATAAAGATGGTAGCGGCCAGATTCCGCTTTGAAGCCGTCATTTCCACTAATCCCTGCGGAACCATCTGGCGTTATCCAATTACGAAAAGCAGGGGCTTTTCTTACAAATCTACCGTCTGTTTTTTTGGTATCATACCATTGGTCGACCCATTTGCCTTCTTGTAATAGTCCCATAATTACCTGCCTTTTCTTTTTTATTAAATTATGCCCTAGTTGTGATCTTTAATGATCGAGCGGTTTAATAAATGTATCGTTGCGCAGCTCTTTAAATGCTTGCTGCAATTCTTCTGCTGTATTCATAACAATAGGCCCATGCCATGCTACCGGTTCTTGAATTGGTGTGCCTGCAACAAGCAAAAAGCGAATGCCTTTTTCACCGGCTTGCACCACAATTTCATCGCCTGTGCCAAATTGAACCAAAGTACGGTTGCCTGATAAATCGCGGATGTTCAGCTCTTGCCCCATAACCTCTTTCTCAAGCAAAACTCCACGAGGGGAGGAGGCATCAGCAAAATAACCCGCACCATCAAAAACATAAGCAAAAGTATTTCTATAAGTATCTATTTTAAAGGTTTTTTTAACACCCGCTGGCACATAGATATCCAAATAAAGAGGGTCAGCTGCAATACCATCGACTGGGCCGCGCTTGCCCCAAAATTCACCTGTTATGATTTTAACTCTTGTACCATCATCGTCGATAATTTCAGGAATTTCCTTACTTTCCACATCTTGATAACGTGGATCAGTCATTTTTAGATTGGAAGGTAAATTTGCCCAAAGCTGAAAGCCGTGCATCTGACCTTTGTCATTACCTTTAGGCATTTCTTGATGCATAATGCCAGAACCGGCTGTCATCCATTGCACATCGCCCGCGCCAAGATTACCTGTATTCCCAAGGCTATCACTATGTTCTACAATGCCATTTAATACATAAGTGATGGTTTCAATGCCGCGATGAGGATGCCATGGAAAGCCTCCTGCATAATCTTCTGGATTTTCATTGCGAAAATCATCAAACAGCAAAAAAGGATCAAACAACTTTGGCTTACTAAAACCAAATGCACGATGTAAATTTACACCTGCGCCTTCGATTGTTGCTTTTGCTAGTATAGTAGATATTGCGGGTCTTAATGACATTTTATTTCCTAAATATAATTTAGTGGAATGTGGTTATCCCATATTTAGGTGATATAAAAATATAATCTACAAAACAGTTTGTCTTTATTTTTAGAACAATGAAGTTTTATAAAGCGCCAGAAAGAGATATAAACCTTATATATTTCAATCATTTATTGCTAGTTTATAGGATGCCTCAAACATAGAATTTTTGCGTCATCAACATCTAGTGATCGCGTTAATTCAAGGGTTTTCTAATCATAAAGGCTAAAACAATCTATCCATATACTTATGGGGATTACTTAGGATTTGCTTAAATCTCGTAAAGATTCACGTTCAACAATATAGGTGGGCAATTTTTCAAGCCTATGCGCTTGATTGTTGATAAAATTTAAAAGAGTTTCAGCAGCCATTGCTCCCATCTGACGATGAGGTACATGCACAGTTGTTAATGCTGGCTCAACGATGGCAGAGATTTCAATGTCATCAAAGCCAGTTATTGAAATGTCTTCCGGTACTGATAACCCCATCTCTTTAGCTTTCAAGAGAGCGCCTACAGCAAGCACATCATTGCCGCATAATATACAAGTTGTATCTGGTTTTGCCTTTAAAATTTGTTCAAAAGCCGCTCCGCCACCCTTAAT
>CAKMZG010000060.1:3501-6315 GCA_929200335.1 uncultured Alphaproteobacteria bacterium
TTAATTGAATATTCGCTTTCTATAATTGGAACATCTTCAAGCTGATGCCGCTTAATTCCAACTTGCACCGCTTTTATGCGATCCGCTGCACGATCATTCATTGCACTAATGCCTGAAATCATCGCAAGTTTCTTATGCCCATAATCAATAACCATATCCACCATATCCGTCATTGAACTAATATTATCAAAACCAACGCAGTTTTCAGGTTCTAACGTATCGGTGTAATTCCATACAATCACATAGGGGATATTGCGGCGTTTTAGGTATTCGTAGGTTTCTGGCGGCCTAGCAGTTCCAATAAGCATAAGCCCATCTGCACCTCGCCCAATTAATGATCTAATTTGTTTAAATTCATTATCAAAATCATAATTGGTGCTGGCAACAATCAGGGTAATGTTATCCTCAGCAAGCCGTTCTTGAAAAGCTTGCAGTCCGCGGGCAAAGATCGCATTTTCCATGGTTGGTATAATTGCACCCATGGTGTTCGTTTTATTTGATGCTAAAACTTGCCCACCAAAATTAGGTGTATAACCAAGTTCTTCAATAGCTCTATTTACCTTGGATAAAGTTTCTGCAGATAATTTATTTGGTGTATTTAAACACCGCGAAACCGTTGCTGAAGATACATTTGCCAGCTTGGCTACATCATTTAATGTGGGCGCGTTTGTTCTATTACTCATGGTTTTACATTAAAAGTTTTTGGGCATTTGGCAACAAAAATAAAAAATTTATGTAAGCGCTTGCATTTTTCTATGTAAGCGCTTACACTACTCTGAGGCGAGAAATATTCATTATGGAGGCAGAAGTTCAATGCAAAAATTTTCAAGTGTTTCAATGCTTATATCGGTAATATTTTTCATCATTTTGATGGCGAATGTGATGTTGGGTGCTTTAAAGCTCCCCGTGTTTTTAAGCGATGTAATGGAAATGTTGGTTTTATTAACTAGCAGTATATTTTTTGTCGCAACAATTCTAGCCAGAGAATGGCTAGCAAAATTAGATCATTAATATTGGAGGAATACATATGAATGATGAAGTTAAATCTTTAGAACGTCGTAATTTTTTGAAACTTAGCGCAAGTGGTGCTTTTACAGCTGCAATGGTGGCTGGCGCAGCTGGTATGCTTTGGTCTGAGGAGGCTGTTGCACAAACTGCTAAAGAAGAAAGAGAGCGTCAAAAGGCGGCTGATCATGTTATGATTATTGGTACGGCTTATGTTTTAGGTGCGTCGCGCTCTTATCCTATCATGCAATTGGATTTGAAAGAAAATATTCAAAATGCAACCAATGGTAAGGTCTATGTAAAACTTGCTCCAGCGGGTCAATTGGGTGCGGGTGGTGCTCTGGTAGAGAAAGTTCAAACCGGAACCATTCAAGCTGCTCAGCATTCTTTGTCAAACTTTGCGCCATTTGCGCCGGTGATTGATTTAATTAATATGCCGTACCTATGTGGAGCTAACCAAAGATTCGTAAATTTGGTTCATTCAAAAACATGGGTGGATGCGGTGCATCCGAAAGTTGAAGCCAAGGGCTTTAAACCTTTGCTCTATGTGGTGATTGACCCTCGTGTTGTAGCTGTCCGTAAAGGCGGTGCAGGTGCAGTTAAGGCCCCATCTGATATGGATGGTATTAAATTCCGTGTGCCTGGCTCAAAAATGTTGCAGCAATATTACCGCATGGTTGGTGCTAATCCAACTCCAGTTGCTTGGGGTGAGACGCCATCGGCTATTAAACAAGGTGTTGCTGATGCGTTGGATCCATCCGTAGGTGCATTGTTTGTATTTGGTTTCAAAGATATTTTAAGTCATGTGACCTTTACTCAAGCCGTGCCTGATAGTCAGGTCTATTCTTGTAATCTAGAATGGTTCAACTCTATGCCTAAAGATATTCAAGATGGCATTATGTTTGCATCAGAAATTACAGCGCATCAAAATTTGGCGAAAGTGCCATCAGCGCGCAATTATGCCATGGCTGAGCTGAGAAAATCAGGGGTTGAATTCCATAGCTTAAGTGATTCTGAATTGCAGGTTTGGAAAGATGCTGGTGGTTATCAGCGTTCTGAATGGGATGACTTAAAGAAAGAGCTTGCAGGTTCTATGGATAATTTCAATGCTCTTGAAGAGGCGGCAAGTACGCAGGGACGCTATTACGTTCACGATGCATAATTCCTCCTAGAAGAAGGGGGGTTTAAAAACGCCCCTTCTTTATTTTTGGCGTGAGAGTTTTTTTGATTGAGGTGATTTAAGGGAGAGGTTTGATGGGTATTTTAAAGTTGCTCGATAAAAACATTGAGCGATGGGCGTTACTGGTGTTTTATACCATGCTGGTAATAACGATGGTGGTTGAAGTATTTCGTCGAGAAATATTTGCTTATTCTTCGATATGGGGTGAAGAGATTGTGCGCTTTTCATTTATTTATTTGGTATGGATAGGTGCCTCTGCTGCGGTTAAGGATCGTGCTCATATTCGTATTGATGTTTTATTTCATTATCTATCTAATCGCGGTAAAATCATTCTCTATATTTTTGGTGATTTGATAATGTTAGTTGTTGCAATTTTTGCATTCTACTATTCATTTGAATTTTCGTGGGAATCTACTTCTGTAACCGATGGTCTTAGACTTGATAAATCATGGTTCTCCATGGCAGTCCCTATAGGTTTCGCTTTGATGTTATTCCGTCTCTTGCAGTCCTTATACAATGATTTTGGCGATTTATTTGCTGGAAGAGAAGTGTATCAAGGCGAAAAAATGTTTGATTAAGGAGGAGATGAATCATGTTATGGCAAAATCAATTAAATCAAGGTGTTGAAC
>CAKMZG010000060.1:6325-13309 GCA_929200335.1 uncultured Alphaproteobacteria bacterium
CGGTTGGAGTTTTTATCTCCCTATTATAATATTTGTAATTTTAATTGGCCTTGGGGTGCCTGTTTGGACGGTAATCGGTGCGTCAACTATTTTAATGCTGCTGATGTCACAAGCTTTGCCTTTATCTTTGTTGGGCGATACTTTGTTTCATGGTATTAATGCTTTTGCATTGACTGCTGTGCCGCTGTTTATCTTGACAGGGGATGTGTTGGTACGAACAGGCCTAAGTCGCAAGTTTCTAGATGTTGCTGAGGCTTTAACGTGTTGGGCTAAGAGTGGGTTTGGTTCTGCTACCGTTTTAGTTTGTGGCATGTTTGCCGCAATCTCAGGTTCTGATGCGGCTGGTGCTGCGGCTGTTGGCCGTATGACTATCGATCGTCTTGTGGAATCGGGTTATCCGCGTCCTTATGCTTGTGCATTGGTTGCGGCTGGCGCTTGTACAGGCATTCTAATTCCGCCTTCTATTGCCTATATTATTATTGGCCTTGTTTTGGGCATTTCAGCATCTACCCTTTTTCAGGCAGCACTTGTTCCTGGTATTTTGGTTCTTGTTTCAATTCTAATTACAAATTCTGTAGTTAATCGTAAACATGCTTACGAGAATGGTGGAGCAATTTCATTTAATGAATGGTTTTCTAATATTGGTGGCGCATTAAAATCTGGTTGGTATGCTTTTATTGTGCCTGCTATCATTATTTATGGTATTTTTTCAGGACGTTTAACACCTACTGAAGCAGGCGCTGTTGCTGTATTTGTAACAATTATTATGGGCTTTATATTGGGTACGTTAAAATTCTCTGACTTTCCTGCAATGTTAGTAAGTTCAGCAAAGGTAAATGGCGTCATCTTACCGATTATTGCTTTTTCTTTACCCCTATCAGAAACTTTGGCTATTCTTGGAGTGCCTCAAGGTTTTGTATTTGCGGTAACAAACTTAACAGAAGATCCATTCCTTTTGACCCTTTTGATGATTGGTATTTTGATTGCAGCTGGTTGCGTGATGGAAACAACGCCAAATATTATGATTTTGGCACCGATTTTATTCCCTCTTGCAACATCTGATGCTGTTGGTATGAATGCTATTCAATTTTGTATCATGATGATCACATCATTGGGTGTTGGTTTTATCACGCCACCATTGGGCTTAAATCTTTTCGTAGTATCGGGATTAACGGGTGAATCTATTTTAAAAATTGCTTCTCATGCAATTGCATTTGTATTCTTTATGTTAATTGTTGTGCTTATGATTGCCTATATTCCTGAAATATCAACGACATTTCTTCCAGATGTATACAAGTAAACTTAGATAGGAAACCAAAATGACTTTGGATAATAAGAACATTACATATCTAAAAAAAGCGGAAAAAACTTCGCAGAGCGATGCTGGTTCGGTTCGCGATACTGTGCAGGCTATTTTAGATGAAATTGAAGCTGGCGGAGATGATGCAGCAAAACGCTATGCAGAGAAATTTGACAAATATTCTGGTAATATCATCTTAACGCGAGATGAATTAGATGAGGCAGCTAGCAAAGTTTCACAAAAGCTAAAAGATGACATTCGTTTTGCTCATGATAATGTTGAACGTTTTGCAATTGCTCAAAAGCAAACAGTGCAAGACTTTGAAACGGAAGTTAGTCCTGGCTTAATTGCTGGCCAAAAAGCCATTCCTTGTAATGCGGCTGGTTGTTATATTCCAGGTGGCCGTTATGCGCATATTGCATCAGCTTTAATGACAGTAACAACTGCTAAAGTTGCTGGCTGCAAAAACATCATTGCATGTTCTCCTCCTCGCCCAGACCAAGGCATTAATCCAGCTATTGCATATTCTGCCGATATCTGTGGTGCTGATAAAGTCTTGGCGTTGGGCGGTGTGCAGGGTGTTGCAGCTATGGCATTCGGTCTATTTGGTTTGCCTAAAGCAGATATTTTGGTAGGCCCTGGCAACCAATTTGTTGCAGAAGCAAAGCGTATTCTATTTGGTCGTGTTGGCATTGATATGTTTGCAGGCCCTACAGATAGTTTAATTCTTGCAGATGGTGGTGCAGATCCTGAGATTGTAGCAGTTGATTTGGTTTCTCAAGCAGAGCATGGCTATAATTCTCCTGTATGGCTGGTTACTAATGACAAGGCGTTGGCTGAAAAAGTAATGGCGCGTGTACCTGAGCTTATTGCCGATCTTCCAGAATTAAACAGCCAAAATGCTGAAGCCGCTTGGCGTGATTATGCTGAAGTTATCCTTTGTGAAAACTTTGAAGATATGGCAACTGTATCTGATCATTATGCACCTGAGCATTTAACCGTTCAGGCTGATAAATTAGATTGGTGGTTAAACCGCTTAAGCTGTTATGGTTCATTATTCCTAGGTGAAGAAACAACCGTATCATTTGGTGATAAGGCATCAGGCACGAACCATGTTCTGCCAACATCAGGTGCTGCACGCTATACTGGTGGTCTTTCTGTTCATAAATATATGAAATTAGTAACATGGCAACGTGCAACACGTGAAGGTGCAAAACCAGTTGCTGAAGCAACCGCTCGTATTTCTCGTTTAGAAGGCATGGAAGGTCACGCGCGTGCTGCTGACGTACGCTTGGCAAAATACTTCCCAAATGAAGATTTTGATCTAAGTGTTTCGGAGTAAATAAAATGGGGCTACCTGATTTAAGTGTAAATGGCAAAGTTGCTTTGGTAACTGGTGCTAGCTCTGGTTTAGGTCAGGTAGCTGCCGATTGCCTCATTGATGCGGGCGCCAAGGTAATTGGCGTTGCGCGTCGTGCAGATAAGTTACAAGAATGGCAATCTAAACATGGTGAGGATAAAGCTGCAATTATCAGTGCTGATATTTCAAACCGTGAGGTTTTAAAATCTATTGCTGAAGAAGCCGCAAGTTTTTTTGGTGCGCCAGATATTTTGGTCAATGCAGCTGGTATTAATACCCGAGAAAAAGCAGATGATGTAACTTTTAAAGGCTGGGATGTTACGCTTGGCCTAAATCTATCAACTCCTTTCTTTCTTGCGCAATATTTGACACCAGCAATGCGCAAAAAGGGATGGGGTAGAATTATCAATTTTGCTTCATTACAATCTCGTCGTGCTTTTGCAGGTGGCATTGCCTATGGTGCAAGTAAAGGCGGAGTTGAACAACTTACTCGGGCAATGGCTGAGGCTTGGTCTAAGGATGGCATAATGGCAAATGCGGTTGCACCGGGGTTTTTCCCAAGTGAACTAACGGCACCTGTTTTTTCAGATGAAACATTGGCACAAAAGAATGCGGATCAAACTTGCATTGGGCGCAATGGCATGCCTGATGATTTAGTTGGACCATTGCTTTTCTTGGCATCACATGCATCAGATTATGTTACAGGGCAAACCTTGTTTGTTGATGGAGGCTTTACAGCAAAATGAGAGCTCTAGTTTATACCGGCATTAAATCGTTTGAGGTGCGTGAGGTCGACCTACCTGTGCTAGGTGATGGTGACGTACTTATAGAAATTAAAGCCTGTGGCATTTGTGGGTCAGATATTCATGCTTTTCTTGGTCATGATGAGCGTCGCCCAGCGCCCTTAATTCTAGGCCATGAAGTGGCAGGTATTGTTGTTGATGCTAATAATACTAAATGGAATAAGGGTGATAGAGTAACTGTTAATCCATTGGTAACTTGTGGTGAATGTACCGCCTGTAAGAATGAACAGGGTAATCTTTGTCCAAATAGACAAATTATTTCAATGTTACCACGTCAAGGTGGTTTTGCACAATTTTTAAAGATGCCAGCTGGTAATTTAATTCAAGTCCCAGAAGAAACCAGTTTTGAAAAAGCGGCCCTTGCTGAACCTATTGCTTGTGGATGGCATGCTGCCCGCCTTGGACTTGAAAAGTCAAGCATTGCAATTAAGGCCGCTTTGGTGTTAGGTGGTGGGGCAATTGGCGTTGGCACTGCCCTATCGTTAAAAGCGCAGGGTATTACTAATGTTACAATCTGTGAGACTAACCCCTTACGTATAAAAAACCTTGAAAAAATAGGCTTTAATGTTTCAGCGCCAGATGATATAGAAGATAGTGCGTTTGAGATGGTTATTGACGGCGCTGGTTTTTCTGCAACCCGTAAAATGGCTTGTGAAAAAGTCACGCCAGGTGGCATAATCTTGCATATTGGCTTAGGCGATAACATAGAAGGGTTGGACGTACGCCGTCTAACACTTCAAGAAATTATGTTTGTAGGTACTTATACCTATACAAAGAAAGATTTCGAACAAACAGCAAATGCAATTTTTAGTGGTCAACTGGGTGCTTTAGATTGGCTTGATGTTCGTAGACTTGAAGATGGTGAACAGGCATTTAATGACATCTTGTCAGGAATTGTAGCTGCGCCAAAGATAATATTAACACCATAAACTTAGGAGAAAATAAATGAAAGAAGTTCCGCATTTATTAGTGCATGATGCAACTGATAATGTTGGTGTTGTTGTGGTTGAAGACTTAAAAGCTGGCACTGATATGCTATGTGTTATTACCCATGATAATTCTGATTTTAGACTAACAGCAGAACAAGATATCCCAATTGGCCATAAAGTAGCTCTTAAAGATTTAAAAGCCGGCGATACTCTTATGAAGTACGGTGAAGATATCGGTAAAATGATCGGTGATGCGACTAAGGGCCATCATGTTCATACTCATAACGCTAAAACTAAACGGTGGTAGAAATGTCTATAGATTATTCAAAAGAAACTGTGAATGCATGGCGCCGTGAAAATGGCCGCGTAGGCGTTCGTAACCATGTATTGATTTTGCCTGTTGATGATATTTCAAATGCTGCTTGTGAAGCTGTTGCAAATAACATTAGTGGCACATTGGCCATCCCACACGCTTATGGTCGTCTACAATTTGGTGAAGATCTTGATCTTCATTTCCGTACCATGATTGGTACTGGTTCTAACCCAAACGTAGCAGCTGTTGTTGTTATTGGTATTGAGCCTGAGTGGACAAAGGTTATAGTTGATGGCATTGCTAAAACTGGTAAGCCTGTAACAGGTTTCTCCATTGAGCAAAAAGGTGATTTAGAAACTATTCGTCAAGCCAGCTGGAAAGCTAAAGAATATGTTCATTGGGCAAGTGAATTGCAACGTGAAGAATGTTCAATTTCTGAGCTTTGGGTTTCAACAAAATGTGGTGAGAGTGATACGACTACTGGTCTTAGCTCATGCCCAACTGTTGGTAACATGTATGATAAGCTACTACCTCACGGCATTTATGGTTGTTTTGGTGAAACTTCTGAAATCACAGGTGCTGAACACATTTGTGAAAAACGTGCTGCGACTCCTGAAGCTGCAGAAGCATTCATGAAAATTTGGAAAGCTTACCAAGATGACGTGATCTTTGCTCACCAAACTGATGATCTTTCAGACAGTCAACCAACTAAAGGTAACATCCTTGGTGGTCTAACGACCATTGAAGAAAAAGCTCTTGGTAATTTGGAAAAAATTGGCCGTGAATCAAAGTATATTGATGCGATGGGCCCTGCTGTTTCTCCAGAAAAAGGTCCTGGTCTTTACTTCATGGATACATCATCTGCGGCTGCTGAGTGTGTTGTATTGATGGCTGCTGCTGGTTATGTAATTCATACATTCCCAACAGGCCAAGGCAACGTTGTGGGTAATCCAATTGTTCCTGTGATCAAAATCTCTGGTAACCCACGTACACTTCGCACCATGTCTGAGCATATCGATGTGGATGTAACTGGCGTTCTTACTCGTGAGCAAACCATCGACCAAGCTGGTGACGCATTGATCGAAATGATTAAGCGTACTGCAAATGGCCGTAATACTGCTGCTGAAGCATTGGGGCATCGTGAATTCTCAATGACTAAGCTATATAGAAGTGCTTAATTTCTAAGCATATATTATTATCAAAGTTCTGCGTATACTAGAATGTAATACGCAGAACATATTTTAAATAGGAGATTAGAATGTATTCAAAAATTATTGTATCCTTGTCTTTAGAGCATGGAATTGGTGAAAATGCATTAGAGCTTGCTAGACGTCTTAAAAACGATGGTGGTGAAATTATTGCGCTTCACGTACAAGAACCATTACAATCTTCTGTTAGTACTTTTGTTAGCAAAGAAGCTATTGAAGAAGGCATGCAACAAACGAAGAAACTTTTGGCTGAACGTATTGGTGATGCTGATGATGTGGTTTCTTTAATTATCAAAGGCCATTCTTCTAAAGCAATTCTCGATTATGCTAAATTGAATAATGCTGACTGTATCGTTGTTGGTTCTATTAAGCCGGGCTTAAAAGATCATTTATTAGGTTCTACCGCAGCTCGTATTGTTCGCCATTCCCATTGTTCAGTGCATGTGGTTAGAACTTAACTATTCTGAATTGCGGGTTGTGGAATCTAATCGAAGCGCGACAATTTAGGGTTTGTTTTTAGCGTAAATTTCGTTCCGATACCATTACTTTTTGACGGAACACTTTTGCGGGTGTTTTGTATCCTAAACACTTTCTTGGTGTTTTATTTAATTGATCGCAGACAAGCATCAAATCCTCGTCACTAATAGTCATGGGGTCAAGGTCTTTTGACAGCCATCTGCGCACTCTGCGATTTGTATTTTCAACGGTGCTTTGTTGCCAAGGGATTGCGGGTCACAGAACCAAGTTTGAGCACCAAGACCAGCTTGTAGATATGCCCATTCAGTGATGTCATATTAACTTGTTTATTGCCAAATCGAGATCTTGACGATAGATACAAGCGATGCAAACACGTCCCCCCTCTCTTACAAACGCCACCGCTTTCTATCGCAAATCATAGCTCATGCGGTTTGGCTCTATGCGAGATTTAATGTGAGCCTACGAAAAGTCGAAGAAATGCTTCTCAAGCAAGGCATTGAGGTCTCATATGAAAAGATCCGTCGCTGGACAGCCAATTCGGCTCACAGATTTCCCCTCATTTGCGCCGGTTGATCGTTCAGTTCGGTAGACCCA
>CAKMZG010000061.1 GCA_929200335.1 uncultured Alphaproteobacteria bacterium
TATTGCAATCTAGGCAAGCCAAAATGGGGTCTTCTGCAAATCTAAAAACTAACGTTGATATGGCTAATGAGGGTATCCACACAAAAGGGGAGGCCTTATTAAATATTGATCCTGATAGCTTGGTACGTTTTTTGCACCCTACTATTGATCCTAAAGCCAAGGTCGACGTGTTAGCGACAGGCTTAGCAGCATCGCCGGGTGCTGCAAGTGGGCAAATTGTTTTTTCATCAAAAGAAGCTGAAACCATCTATAATACAGAGGGCTTGCCGCTTATCTTAGTGCGTGAGGAAACTATTCCAGAAGATGTCCACGGTATGGGGGCTGCCAATGGTATTTTAACCGTGCGCGGTGGTATGTCCAGCCATGCGGCGGTGATTGCGCGTGGTATGGGTAAACCCTGTGTGTGTGGCGTATCTTCTGCTATTGTGGATATGGAAAATAACACGCTGAAAATTGGCGGTAGGCTCTTAAAAAGTGGTGAGATTATCACCATTGACGGCACCAATGGTCAGATTTTTGCAGGCGAGGTGGCAAAACGCCAACCTAAGCTTTCGGGTGATTTTGCAACCTTGATGCAATGGGCGGATGAGATACGCCGTATGCGGGTACGCTGTAATGCTGAAACGCCTAATGATTGTAAGGCCGCTCTTGAGTTTGGTGCGGAGGGTATTGGGCTTTGTCGTACTGAGCATATGTTTTTTGATGAGCAACGCATTATGGTTATGCGTGAAATGATCTTATCTAATGATGAGGAAAAAAGGCGCGAAGTTTTAGAGCGTTTATTGCCCATGCAGCGTTCAGATTTTGAGCAACTGTTTGAGCTTATGCCAGGCTTGCCTGTGACTATTCGTTTACTTGATCCGCCCCTACATGAGTTTTTACCCAAAGGAGATGAGGAAATTATCCGCATCTCTGAGGCTATGGGGATTGAAGAGGAACGATTGCGCACGCGTGTAAATACTTTGAACGAGGCTAATCCGATGCTGGGTCATCGTGGGTGTCGTTTGGCCATTTCTCATCCTGAAATTACAGAGATGCAAGCCCGTGCAATTTTTGAGGCAGCTGTTGCTTCAGCTAAGAAAACGGGCAAGCCCGTTGTGCCAGAGATTATGGTGCCATTGGTTTCCATGCGTGAAGAATTGGAATATATTAAGCAGCGCATTGATTGGGTGGCGCAAGATGTGATGCGTGAGAGCAGTTCTACCATTGATTATCTTGTAGGTTCTATGATTGAGCTGCCTCGTGCCGCTATTCGTGCTCGCAACATTGCAGAGTTTTCAGAATTCTTTTCATTTGGCACTAATGATTTAACCCAAACTACCTTTGGCTTTTCGCGCGATGATGCGGCATCCTTTTTGCCAACCTATCAAAAGAAAAATATTTTACCACACGACCCCTTTGCATCCATAGATTTTTTGGGTGTAGGTGAGTTAATTGAGATGGCCTCGCAACGTGGCCGTGAAACCCGCCCTGATATCAAATTGGGCATCTGCGGTGAGCATGGCGGTGATCCTGCATCAATTGAATTTTGCGATGCTCAAGGGTTGGAATATGTATCATGTTCGCCTTATCGTGTGCCTATAGCTAGGCTTTCAGCTGCACAAGCAACACTTCGCAATAAGATGCTGTAGCCGGGTGTAAGGAAGACTGATTTTAGAGTTCTTTAGCCTTGGAGGAGAGGCAATATTTCTCATTTAAATGAATTCAGCTAAATGCTACACGCGCTAATGGTATTTCAGCTTTCATTGTACTAAAACTATGAACGGTTATTCCACAGTGTGGGAACTTGACAAATTGGGCATGCATGGATCAAATGTCTGTATATTATCTTTGGAAACTGCATTAATTTATTTAAACTTGATACTCTTAAAAATTTATGATTGGAAATCTTATGCTAACAATTAAAAATTGTGACGTGGAAGAATTAAAACAACCAATACGTACATTTGCCCTCCATGTTCCGACTGAATGGTTGGATTATAATGGGCATATGAATGAAAGTAGGTATCTTGAATGCTTTTCAGAATCTAGTGATAGTCTTCTGGTTATGGCTGGTTTTGATGATGAATATTTAAATGATGTAGGTTCATATTTTAGTGTTGAAACGCATATCCGTCATTTAGAAGAAGTTGTGGTTGATGAATCGCTTTATGTAACCATTCAAATTTTGGGTATGGAGGGGAAAAAGCTGCATGTCTTTCAGAGGTTGTTCCATGTTGGAGGCAAGTTAATTGCAACGGGTGAACAGATGATGGTGCATGTAAATAATGGCACGCGCCAATCATGCGAACCTCAAGAACCATTGAAAGGTAATTTGAAAAAGGTTATGCAGTATCACGTAGATTTACCAAAACCTGATGGGGCAGGGCGTTTTGTTGGTCAGGCTTTATAACTTTAGTAGTTTCACTTAGACAAGAACTATTCGCGCAAACTAAGAAATCTAGAGCGTCATCTTGAATTTATACAGATGCATGGTGCTTGAAATATAGTTTGAATAAATTAAGCGGCGGATAATATTCCGCCGCTTTTATTTGGATTTGTATTTTTATTTAAGGCACTTTTTAAAAGACTGTGCAAGATTTCTCATTAATCCAAAATATTGATTTTCGCCAGCCTCTATAGAAACCCCTAGAGGATCTAGCTGCAGCACTTTTGTGTTGGTTCCTTCGATTAAAACATCGACTGCTTTTTTGTTAAACTGAGGTTCAGTGAAAACACATTTTATAGATTTTTCTTTTAACATGTGTTGCAAGTTTTTAATGCGTGTCGCATTAGATGGCAATTCTGGTGATAGGGTGATACTGCCACTTGCTTTCAAACCATAACGGTTTTCAAAATATTGATAGGCATCATGGAACACGATGAAGTTATGATCATTTAAACCAGATAGCTCCGCTTTGATTTCTTCATCCAGTGCATCTAATTTTGTAAGCATTTCCATTGAATTTTTTTGATAGATTTCTTTGTTTTTTCCATCAATTTGAATCAAGTGATCGCGTAATGATTTAACAATAGTTTTTGCATTTTCTGGATCAAGCCAAAGGTGTACATCAACTTCTTTATGGTCATGTTTGTCGTGATCATTATCGTCTTTATGGTCATGTTTGTCGTGATCATCATCATCGTCTTTATGATCATCTTTTTTATGCTCTTCATCATGATCGTGTTTATGCTTCTCAAAGCCTTTGCCTTCGCGGACCTCGTGAAGAATTAAGTCCTTGATTTCAGAACTTGTAATGACCTGATTTTTTTTGTTCAATGATTCAATTGAACGTTCTAAAAAACGTTCTAAATCCTCTCCAATCCATAGGATTAAATCTGCTTCATTTAATTCTCTCACTTGAGATGGCTTTAATGAAAAATTATGTGGTGAAGCTGAACCTTTGACAATAAGATTTGGCGCACTAATGTTTTTCGTCACGCCTGCGAGGAGAGATTGAAGTGGTTTAATTGAGGCGATGGTTTTTACCTCAGCTTGGGCTGAGTTTGAATATGTTGGGGTGGTTACTAAGGCTGTTGTAATTAAGCTAGTTGCCATTAACAGTTGTTTTAAACATGACTTATGCATTCAATTGTTCCATCTTTATGTTTGGTTAATCGATTAATCGTATGTAATATATATCTGTCTAGAAAGTTAGACTGTGTTGATATATTTGATATGTTATATTATAACATATATGTTACGATATAACATAAAAAAAATCCTTGTCAATTTATGATTTGATAATTAACAGTTAGTGCAGGATGTTATTAAATTATTACTTGTCAGTTAGGATAGACGACAATACTCGAGATGGAAAAGTTACTTATCTATGGATGAAAAAGCCCCCCCGCTGATAGAGCCTTTAATTGAATTGAAAAATTCAGGCTTAAAAGTAAGAGACCGCTGGTTGGTTCGTGGTGTAAATTTACACGTTAATCGAGGTGAAATTGTCACGCTTATTGGCCCTAATGGATCAGGGAAATCTACCACAGCTAGAATGGCGCTTGGCATTAAAAAACCGAGTGAGGGTAATGCTGCAAAAATTGCAAATCTTCGTGTGGGATATGTGCCACAAAAACTCGCCATCGATTGGACGCTACCAATTACGGTGTCGCGGTTTATGCAACTAACAACTAAACTAAAAAAAGATGAGATTATTTCTGCCTTAAAAATGGTGAGTGCCGAGCATTTATTAAATGCAGACCTACAACCCTTATCGGGTGGAGAATTTCAGCGGGTTCAATTAGCACGCGCTATTGCACGCAATCCAGATTTGCTGGTTTTAGATGAGCCTGTCCAAGGTGTCGATTTTAATGGTGAGATTGCGCTTTATCAATTGATAGAAAAATTGCGCGATCAATTAAATTGCGGCATATTAATGATTTCCCATGATTTACATTTGGTAATGGCATCCACTGATAGGGTAATCTGTTTGAACGGGCATGTGTGTTGTGAGGGATCGCCAAAAACAGTGGCTGAAAGTAATGAGTATCAATCTCTCTTTGGTACCCATGCAGCGGCAACGCTTGCTATTTATCACCACCAGCATGATCATAAACATTTGCCTGATGGCAGAGTGCAACACAGTGATGGTTCAATCACAGATCATTGTAATCATGATAACCATGACCATAATAATCATGAAGATGCTTCTACAAATATAAACTACGAGCATAGGGCAGATCACGAAATGGGAGAAGCTTAATGTTGGACGATTTTTTTATCCGCGCTTTAATCGCTGGCATTGGTGTTGCTGCTATTTGTGGGCCATTGGGATGTTTTATGGTATGGCGTAGGCTTTCGTACTTTGGGGATACGCTCTCTCATTCTGCCCTGCTTGGGGTAGCCTTAGCCTTATTGTTAAATATAAACATTATGTTGGCAGTATTTTGTTTTGTTATCGTCTTAGCCATTGTCTTGTTGCTTCTGCAGCGCCAAGAATCTTTACCCTCAGATGCGATTTTGGGAATTCTCGCACACTCATCCTTAGCCATGTCTTTAGTTGTTTTGGGATTAATTACTTGGGCGCAGGTGGATTTAGTGAGTTATCTTTTCGGTGATATTCTATCCGTATATAAAAGTGAAATTGCTGTGATCTATATTGCTGGCGCAATTATTCTGGGCATTCTATTTTATATCTGGCGCCCCTTATTTGCAGTTACTCTCAATCGAGAATTGGCTGAGGTAGAAGGTATTAAAGCAACAGTTGTAAATGCCATTTATATTTTAATGTTAGCCTCTGTGATTGCCGTGGCGATGAAGATTGTTGGTGCATTATTAATAACGGCGCTTTTGATCATCCCTGCATCTTGCGCAAGAGGTTTGGCAAAAAGTCCTGAGAGCATGGCTATTTATGCTGCAATAATTGGTGTGATTTCTGTTGTCTTAGGGTTATATGGGTCGCTCTATTTAGATACCCTTTCAGGGCCTTCTATTGTTGTTGCTGCTATGTTTTTATTCTTATTAACCCTTACACCTTTAACGAAAATTTTTAAGTGATGTAACCATGACCGAGCATGAAAATAAAACCACTAAAGCGCTTACTAAAAATCAAGTCATGGTACTTGATGTATTAAGTAAGAGCAATGCACCCCTAACGGCTTATGGGATTTTAGACTTGCTGCGG
This sequence comes from uncultured Alphaproteobacteria bacterium, assembly GCA_929200335.1. Taxonomy (GTDB): domain Bacteria; phylum Pseudomonadota; class Alphaproteobacteria; order Rhizobiales; family Rhizobiaceae; genus CAKMZG01. Next base: position 5,610 of record CAKMZG010000061.1, read on the forward strand.
GATGATGGGTTTCGTGCTCCTCCGCAAGTTTACCGTGCATTGGAAAAATTATGTGAATTTGGCATGGTGCATCGCCTTGAGGGACTGAATGCTTTTGTTGCTTGTTCCCATTCTCATTGCCAAAATGGTGGTTTGGCGGCTTTTGCCATCTGTGAAAAATGTGGTGAGGTGCGCGAATTTACACCTGCTAAAATGAGTAATCAGTTGGAAGAATGGGCAAATTCAAAAGGCTTTGCTGCAAAAAAGACCACGATAGAGCTTTCTGGCCTTTGTAAAGCATGCAATCAATAGGGTAATGACCTATCCTCATTAGGATTTGATAAGCTCAAAATGGGATTGTTTTTATGTAAATAGCGTATTAAAAGGCTTAATCCAAGGAATAGGATCATAAATTGAGTACAACGCCCTCCAATATTATTTTAAAAGATGTTTCTCTAAAACGTGACAACAAGCTAGTTTTAGACCATGTCTCTTTAGAGATAACTGCACGTCGTGTTGGTGTGATTGGCCAAAATGGATCAGGAAAATCTAGCTTTGTGCGACTGTTAAATGGTTTACTCCCCCCCCATGTAGGGCAAGTCTTAGTACATGGCTGCGATGTTCATAAAGATCGCAAAACTGCATTAAATACTGTGGGCATTATTTTTCAAAATCCGGATCACCAAATCATCTTCCCAAGTGTTGAGGAAGAGGTTGCTTTTGGGTTTGAGCAGCAAGGTTTAAAGCGTGAGGCTGCACGCAAAAAAGCATTGGATGTTTTAAAGGCATATGATCGTGAGGATTGGGCAAGCAAACAATGTCATGCCCTTTCTCAAGGGCAGCGACATTTCGTTTGCTTGATGTCGGTTCTTGCAATGGCACCTAAAGTGATTATTTTAGATGAGCCCTATGCGGGTTTAGATATGGCGACTTCAATCACTCTACACAGAGCATTAGAAAAACTAGAGCAACAAATTATTTTAATCAGCCATGATTTGGATGTTCTTTCTGATTTTGATGAGTTGATTTGGTTTGATAAGGGACAGGTGATTGCACAAGATGCGCCTGCTACATTAATTCCAAAATATAAAGCTGAAATGATAACGCGGGCGGATGGCGATGTTAGCGCTTAATCTTGATATGGACACGTGGGCGCACCGGGTTAAGGCGTCTTATAAATTAAGTGCCTTGGCAGTGGTGTCAATTGCTACTTTTTGGGTTAGTGATATTTCATATTTTGGCGTTGGGCTAGTTGCCATTTGTTTGCTTTATTCAAGCCTTGGAAAAGGTTCATTTAGTCTTGGTTATAAAATGTTGCGGCCAATATTTTGGATGGCACTGCTGATACTCGCCTATCATGTTATTGTGGGGGAATATTATAAAGGTGTTTTGATCTGCTTGCGCATCATTTTCATGTTAAGTCTTGCAAATTTTGTCACCATGACAACACGCCTAGATGATATGATGGCGATTGTTGAACGTATAGCGGGATGGTTTAAATTCATGGGGGTTAACCCAAAAATAGTTGCTATGAGCTGTGCAATGGTTATAAGGTTTACACCTGTATTGGCACTAAAGGGTGGCTATTTGATTGATTCTTGGCGCTCACGAAGTTTGAAACGCCCCAATTGGCGTTTGCTTATCCCATTTTGTTTGATGGCTTTAGATGATGCAGATCATCTCGCTGAAGCAATAAAAGCCCGAGGCGGAATAAAATCATCTTAAATTTACATCCAAATAAACATAAAATTGTGGAGAAAAAATATGGAACGTAATATCGCATATATTGCACTTTTTGCTGCACTCATAGCCGCCCTTGGCTTAGTGCCAAAACTTGATTTATTGGGCGGTGTGCCTATCACAGCTCAATCTCTAGGTGTGATGCTTTGCGGGGCTATATTAGGAGCAAGGCGCGGTGCTTTAGCTGTGCTATTGTTTTTAGCCTTAGTGCTTCTAGGTCTGCCACTATTAGCAGGTGGTAGAGGCGGATTAGGCATTCTATCATCACCTACAATCGGCTATCTTATTGGTTGGCCTATTGGTGCGTTTGTAACGGGGCTTATTGTTGAGCGCATGTTGAATATTGAGCTATTTATTTCCAGCTTTATAGGTGCAATTGTTGGCGGCATTATCATGGTTTATTTTGCAGGTATCATTGGCTTAATGGTAACTCTTGATAAGTCTTTTAATGATGCTCTAGCTATCAATTTTATCTTTATTCCTGGCGATGTTATAAAGGCGCTATTAACTGCATTTATAGCTCAAGGGCTTTATGCCGCTCGTCCACAAGTTGTGCTTTCGCGTAGCTAAAAGCATAATATGGACTGGATAGTTTGGGTTACACTAATTAGCGCCGTTGTCCTCTTTGGAATTTCCAAAGGGGGCTTTGGCGGTGGATTAGGCGTATTCTCTGTGCCGCTTATGGCAATGGTGATTTCAGCTCCTTTTGCTGCTGCAATATTACTCCCCTTACTACTGGTTATGGATGTTCTTATTCTTTACCAATTTTGGAATCAATGGGATAAACGCGAAACTTTTTTGATCACTGTAGCTGGCGTGATTGGTGTGGGTATAGGCGTTTTATGTTTTGGTATTTTGGATGAAAACGGCCTAAAGGTTTTGCTGGGCATTATCTGCCTATGCTTTTGTGGGCTATGGCTCATACGTAAGGTGCGAAAAACAGAAGATACTACCGCTCCATTTAACTGGATTAAAGGCGGTATTTGGGGGGCAATTGCTGGCTTTACCAGTTTCATTGCTCACGCGGGTGGACCACCCGCAAATATTTATTTACTCCCCAGAAAGTTAGATAAGAGCGTTTATCAAGCGAGTATATCGTTGGCCTTTGCAGTTATAAATTTAGTGAAAGTGTTGCCCTTCATTTTATTAGGTAGCATCACTTGGGAGAGTTTAACGCTTTCCTTATACCTTTTACCCGCAGGTGTTATAGGAGTGGTTATTGGTTTTGTTGCTCATCATAAATTAGATGAAGAGCGCTTTTATACGTTCATCTATATTTGTTTGATTTTAGTTGGAATACGCCTTCTACAAGATGGCTTTAGCGGTATATTAGGTGCCTAACGCAATCCTACGCTCCATGCAGTAGACGTTTGAACAAGCGGCCGTCTAAAATCAAAATACACAAGCTGATACAGATTAAGCCGATTACCTGATAGCTATTTAGATTCTCATTTAAGAAAATTATGCCAAGTCCTATGGCAGATGTTGGCACAATGAGTGTAACGATAGAGGTGTTTACAGCCCCCACTTGAGCCAGTGATTTGAAGTAGATTAAATAGGCAAGGGCAGTACATACCAGCGCTAACATTAAAAAAGAAAAAATTGCATATTGGCTGGGAAAAGATAAGCCCCATGGTTGTTCAAAAATAAAACTAATGGGCAACATAAATAGGGTTGCGCCAAATAATTGACCGCGGGCGCTATACACTGGCGATGCGCTTTTAAAGCGTTTGCCAAATACACCAGCAACCCCATAGCTAATAGTTGCGCATAATACTGAGCAAAGAGCAAAGAGTTTTAAATTTGCTCCTTCAAATGCAGCATCTCCCATCATTAAAACAACGCCAAAAAAACCGAACCCAATACCAATAGCTTTGCTGGGTGAGATGCCTTCATCAGATGTGAAAATCTGTGCAAAAATTAATGTCCATACTGGTGTCATTGCATTGATAATTGAGGCTAAGCCTGCCCCAATATATTGTTGTCCAATGAAGAGTAATGAAAAGGGCAAGGCGCAATTCAAAAGCCCCATGATTATATAAGGTAAAAATGAATGACTAGAGGGTGTATTTTTTGGTTTCTTAATGAGCAAGAATACATGCAATGCTAGACCTGCAATTCCTACTCGTAATAGGGTAAGGGTGAGAGGTGGAATTTCTAACACAGCAACCCGAGCAAAGAAAAACGAAGTGCCCCAAATTACACCAAGCAATATAATCATTACCCAATCAAAATTTGAAATTGGGATGTTGTCACTTTTCTTTTTTATATTCATATTTCACCTTTTAAAAATAAACTCTCAAACATTGCTGCTATCTAATTGTTTTGTTCGATTTCTTCACGTAGCATTTCTAATTCTAGCCATTCTTCTTCGCATTTCATGAGTTGTTCTTCTCGTTCAGCTAAGGCATTAACATAGGTGTCAAATTTCTTTGGAGACTTTGAATATAGGTCAGGTTCGGTTAGGGCTTGTTTTAATTTTCCAATTTCAAATTCCAATTTTTTCATCGTATCTGGTAGCGTTTCTAGGGCATGTTTATGTTTAAATGAAAGCTGCTTAGCAGGCTCAGTATTTGAGCTGCTTTCAGGTTTTGAAGATTGCTTGGATGTGCGTTTTTCTACAGATTTGGAAGGTTTTTTAGCCTTATCTTCAGTGCCATTCTTTGAAGATGATTTTGGGTTTGAAGATTTTACCATCATCATGTCAGAATATCCGCCAGCATATTCATGCCATATGCCATCGCCCTCTGTGGTAATGGTTTTTGATGCAACACGGTCGATGAAATCACGATCATGGCTGATTAAAATAACAGTGCCGGGATATTCTGCTAACATCTCTTGCAAGAGGTCGAGCGTTTCTAAATCAAGGTCATTGGTTGGCTCATCTAAAATCAAAAAATTTGATGCATTTCTAAAGCCGCGCGCTAGCATTAATCGACCACGCTCACCACCCGAAAGCGCGTGGATGGGGGTGCGTACTTGTTCAGGTAAAAATAGAAAATCTTTCATGTATGACATAACGTGTTTATGTTCATCATGAAGCGGAACCATCTCGCCAGCACCATCAGTTAAGGCATCCTTTAATGTCCATTCGGGATCGAGCATTTCGCGTTTTTGATCAATAACCAGAGATTGTAAATTCACGCCCAATTTTACATTGCCATGGTCAGGTTTTATCTCCCCAATTAATAGTTTTAATAGGGTAGATTTGCCGCAACCATTTGGCCCTACAATACCAATGCGATCACCACGATTTATAATCGTGGAAAACTCTTTAATTAATTGCTTCTCACCAAAGCTTTTTGAAATTTTTATGGCCTTAGTGACAAGCTGTCCTGATTGCTCTGCTTCAGCAACAGTCAGCTTAACTTCGCCCGGTGCCTTTTTAGCATTAAATTGTTTTTGTCTTAGCTTACCAAGATCTGCAAGGCGTTTCACATTTCTCTTACGACGACCTGATACACCATGGACAACCCAATGGTCTTCTCGTGCAATTTTACGCCCTAGCTTATGGCGATCAATTGCCTCTTGTTCCATAAATTCATCACGCCAATCTTCAAAACTTTCAAAACCCTTGGAGTATAATCTTGAGGTGCCACGATCCATCCATAGAGTTTTTTTCGACAGATTTGATAAGAAGCGTCTATCATGGGAGATTAATACCATTGCGCTTTTTAAATGCCTTAGCTCATCCTCTAACCATTCGATTGCTGGTAAGTCTAAATGGTTGGTTGGTTCATCGAGCAGTAAAATATCAGGTTCTGGTGCTAAAGTTTTTGCAAGGGCTGCGCGGCGTTGTTCTCCACCAGATAATACGCTTGGCTCTTCATCTCCTGTTAGGCCAAGGGCATTTAATAAATATTGTGCGCGATAAGGATCATCGCCTTCGGCCAATCCATCCTGAACATAATCTAAAACGGATTTAAACCCTGATAGGTCAGGTTCTTGAGGTAAATATCTTACGGTGGTTCCGGGCTGAATGAAAAGTTCACCCCTATCTTGCTCAATCAACCCTGCCGCAATTTTTAAAAAAGTTGATTTTCCTGATCCATTGCGACCCACAAGACAAAGCCGCTCTTGTGGTTGAATTGACATTTCCGCACCTTCGATGAGTGGCGTTGCACCAAAGCTAAGATGTATATCCTTTAGAAAGAGTATAGGAGCTGCCATGAATTGACCTTCTTACATTTTGGTTAAGAGCATAAAATCCAAAAACCCAACGCGTTTAGTGTTTAGCCGAATTTACTTAGGTGCATGATGCTCTAGGGTTTTAGAGGTAATAAAATTTTCATTACCTATACACTTTTTGGTGGATTATATTCAAGCATATAACGAATTGATTTTTATGCCTCCGGCTTGCCATAGCCACCAGCAGTAGGTGTGGTGATTGTAATGGCCTCGCCAGCTTTTAATTTTACCTGATCACATGAGGCAAGTATTTCAATATCACCATTTAATCGGCGTACTTCATTCTTACCACAAAGGCCATCGTCACCGCCATTTGCACCTTTGGGTGAGTTCTTACGGTAAGAGGATAATATTGCACAATCCATTTCTTCTAAGAATCGAAGGGTGCGTTTGGTGCCGTCACCACCATTTGCCGCACCTTTGCCGCCGCTGTTTTCTCGAATAAAAAACTCTTCCAATAAAACAGGGAAGCGCATTTCTAAAATCTCTGGATCTGTTAAACGTGAATTAGTCATGTGCGTATGAACACCAGAGGTTCCCGAAAATAGCTTGCCATCATTCAGTTCTCCAGCAGGAGAACCTGCGCATATGGTTTCATAATACTGGTAGGCTTCATTGCCAAAGGTGAGGTTGTTCATCGTGCCTTGAGCATTGGCCAGTTTTCCTAGTGCACCAAAAAGTGCATTGGTGACATGTTGACTTGTTTCAACATTGCCAGCAACGACTGCTGCTGGGTATGTTGGTTTTAACATAGAGCCATCAGGAACGATAATTTTAATAGGTCGTAGGCAGCCCGCATTCATCGGGATGTTTTTTTCAACCATTACACGAAATGCATATAGTACTGCTGCGCGGGTTACTGGCTCTGGTGCATTGAAGTTGTTTTCAATTACTTCACTTGTCCCTGTGAAATCAACTGTTGCTTCTCGGGTTTGTTTATCAACCGTAATGGAAACACAAATTTTTTGCCCAGTATCCATGTTCACTTCATAGGTACTATTTTCCAATGTGGTGATAATTTCACGAACACTTTCAGCAGCATTATCCTGCACATGCCCCATATAAGCAATGACTGTATCAAGGCCATATTTTGCAACCATGTTTTTAATGTCATGGACCCCTTTTTCATTAGCTGCAATTTGCGCTTTAATGTCTGCAATATTTTGCTCGGGATTACGTGCAGGGTAGGGATGATCTGTAAGGGTTTTATATATTAATTCTTCTTGGAATACACCTTCTTTAATAAACAATAAATTGTTAAATAAAACGCCTTCATCATTTACATTTGTTGCTAGCGGCGTCATTGATCCTGGCGCTATTCCCCCCACGTCTGCATGATGTCCGCGAGAGGCAACAAAGAACAGAATTTTTTCATCATTTTCATCAAAAATTGGCGTAACAACTGTAATGTCCGGTAGATGAGTTCCGCCGTTATAAGGTGCGTTTAACGCATAGACGTCACCAGGTTTAATCTTACCCTCATTGGCTTTGATGATCGTTTTTACAGAGCTATCCATAGAGCCTAAATGAACTGGCATATGAGGTGCATTAGCTACCAATGCGCCGTCTTCATCAAAGATGGCACAAGAGAAGTCTAGTCGTTCTTTTATATTAACAGACAGGGCTGTGTTTTGCAGAGTAATGCCCATTTGTTCAGCAATGGACATAAACATATTATTAAATACTTCCAATAAAATTGGATCAGCTTTTGTGCCTGTAGCGCTTTTTTGCATCTTCTTGGTTAATCGTTTAATTACTATATGATCGTGTTGATTTA